>JADGRM010000192.1 GCA_017880945.1 Gallionella sp.
TCAACTGCAGCGGGTATGGTGACCGTAGTGCCGTGGTCGCCGCCCATCGCATCTATGGCTAATGTGACATCCACTAAGCGATCCTTGGCTAAGACTTACAAAAAAGAAAACGCAGCCGACCGTAATGATCGGCTGCGTAACTTAAGGTGCTATTCGCCCTTGGTCTTGACTACCTTCTTGCCACGGTAAAAACCGGTTGGACTGATGTGGTGACGCAAATGGTTTTCGCCCGTGGTCGGTTCAACCGCTGTCGCCGGGTTGGTCAAAAAATCATGGGCGCGGTGCATGCCACGCTTGGATGGGGATTTTTTATTCTGCTGAACTGCCATGATAACTACTCCTAAAAAAACTGTTTAATTACGCTTCAATTTCGCCAAAACCGCAAAAGGGCTTTTTTCTTCCCTGTGAGCATTTTCGCCATCTGTCGCCTGACAAGCACCCAACTCGTGTTTGGGTGCGATTGGCAGGCTTAACAAAATCTCTTCTTCCAGCATATCCAGCACATTCAAATGCGTATCCGCCAGGATGCTATCGAACTCTTCTTCCTTCCCGCCTGCAACATCATCGTCCAACGCGTCCAGGCTTGCCTGATCGCGGAGTAATAAGCGCGTTTCAAGCCGCACCGGATAATCCAGGCCATTCAGGCAACGCTGGCAACGTAATCGACATTGCCCAACCACACCCACAGCCAGAAAATGTGTGCCTTGCTTATCCACAGCGCCTTGCACTGTGTAATGCAAAACTCCCTGGGTATTTTCCAGTATCTCCAGCAAACGCGGCAGATCGGCAACCGGCAATTCACCGCTTATATGCTTCCCATTTTGGGCAAAATCCAAGCTATCGATGAAAGGCCGTGCATACATGAGGCGCGCATGATATATTTTTCGCCGCTCCCTGTCAAAAATCCTAAGGAATATGGGATGTCTCTAGAATTTATTTAGCGGGATGGCAGGCCGAACACGGCGATGCGAAGCATTTGGGGCGGGCAGGCCTGCTGCTCCGCGCTCCCGCACTAGAGGGGGCTGCGCCCCACCGTGTCGCGCGGGCACCGCAAGGAGCCGCGCAGCGAATGACGAGGCATACGCATGGATAGACGCGCACCCGCAAGGGGTAGGCCGCGCGGTTCCCGTAGCTGAAGCTACGACCGCTGCGCACAGGAATGAGCGATCACGCAACGCAGCGAGCGATAGAGTCGCTGCGCAGCAGCGGAGCATCCGCCGGCCTACCCCTTGCGGGTGGATTCGCCCGATAAATGAATTTTTAGAGGTTTCCCCATTGTTGAATTCTCAGTTGCTTGTCCTTGCCTCCAGCTCCATTTACCGCAACGATCTCCTCAAACGACTTCAACTGCCTTTTGAGGCCGCTGCACCCAATGTGGATGAAACGCCCTTTCCGAATGAATCCGCGCGCGCAACCTCAATGCGCCTCGCTCAGGAAAAAGCCCGTGCCTTGGCCGATAATTATCCCGATGCTCTTATCATAGGCTCCGATCAAGTTGCCCTGCTGGAAGGCCTGCAACTTGGCAAACCGCTCACCCATGACAATGCAGTCAAGCAACTGCGCGCGATGCGCGGCAAGACCACCTGTTTCTATACCGCGCTGACGCTGTTGAACAGCAAGACCGGCAATATGCAAACCGAGGTGGCGGAAAATCACGTCACCCTGCACAACCTCAGCGATGCGGAGATCGAAGGCTATTTGCACAAGGAACAACCCTATCACTGCGCCGGCAGTGCAAAATCAGAAGGGCTGGGTATCGCGCTGATCAGCAAAATGACCGGCGACGACCCAAACGCGCTGATCGGCCTGCCGCTGATTTTGTTGATCCAAATGCTGCGCCGTGAAAACGTGCGTCTGTTCTGATTATGACGACCAAGCTGGGCACGCTCTACCTGATTCCATGCACGCTGGGCGACACCCTCCCCGAACAGGTCTTGCCGCAGCACGTCATAGCCGTGGCTCGCAAATTGAGTCATTTCGTCGTGGAACACCCCAAAACAGCACGACAGTTTCTTTCCACGCTTAAACCTGAACAGCCGATCCAGTCGTTGCATTTCGCCACACTGAATGAACACACCGCCGCTAACGAACTAGCTGATCTGCTTGCCCCGCTACTGGCTGGGCACGATGTAGGTATCATTTCGGAAGCGGGCTGCCCGGGCATCGCCGACCCGGGTGCAGACTTGGTGAACTTGGCGCATCGCAACGGCATCCGGGTCGTGCCGCTGGTCGGCCCCTCGTCTATTTTGCTGGCATTGATGGCTTCCGGCCTGAATGGCCAGTGCTTCGCCTTTCATGGCTACTTGCCCATAGCAGAAGCGGAGAGAAACAAGGTGATTGCGAAACTTGAAGCAGAATCGGCAAAACTCAAGCAAACCCAGTTGTTCATCGAAACCCCATACCGCAACGACAGGATGTTTAGTTCACTGCTCGCCCAGTGCCGCCCGGAAACGCTGCTGTGCGTCGCCACCGACATCACATCGCCCGGCGAACAAATCCTGACGCGCTCCATCGCGCAGTGGAAATCACTGCCTATCCCGCAACTGAACAAGCGTCCGAGCCTGTTTCTGCTGCTTGGTAAAAGTTAATTTAGTTGCCCAACCAGCCGCTTTCTGGTATTAAGGCAGACTTTAATTTTTATCCCGTTGGAGAAGTGCAATGCTGGAACAGTCACACAAACCCGTCGTCGCCTACAAACCCAAGAAGGGCGAGGCTTACATGAACCCAAAACAACTCGACCACTTCCGCCAGATCATGAACGACATCAAGGCTGGCCTGGGTAAGGATATCGATCGCACCGTACATACCATGCAGGACGAGGCAACTGTTTTTGCCGATCCGAATGACCGCGCCACGCAAGAATCGGACATGGGCCTGGAGCTGCGCAACCGCGACCGCGAACGCAAGTTGATCAAGAAAATCAATGAAATGCTCGCCAAGATCGATGCGGGTGAATATGGCTACTGCGATAATTGCGGTGTCGAGATCGGCTTAAATCGGCTTGAAGCAAGGCCTACTGCCACTTTGTGTATCGACTGCAAGACCCTGGACGAGATTCGCGAAAAACAGGTAGCAAAATAAAATCAGAAGCGGAATATCGCAGGATTTTGAATTGAAATAAAAAAAGCCCCGCCAAAATGGCGGGGCTTTTTACTTATACAAACAACAAATTACTCGGCGGCGGGAGCAGCAACAGGCGCAGGCAGCAACGCCTTCATGCTCAGTTTCATACGGCCCTTGTCGTCCACTTCCAGCACCTTCACGCGCACGATCTGGCCTTCCTTGAGGTGATCTGCCACGCTGACGACGCGTTCGTGGGCGATCTGGGAAATGTGCAACAGGCCGTCTTTGCCCGGCAACACATTCACCAATGCGCCAAAGTCGAGCAACTTGACCACCGGGCCTTCGTATATCTTGCCGACTTCCACATCAGCCACGATGTCTTCGATGCGTTTCCTGGCCAATTCGCCGGCTTCGCCGCTCACACAGGAAATAGTGATGTTGCCTGTGTCATCGATGTCGATCGTCGTGCCGGTCTCTTCAGTCAGGGCACGGATCACTGCGCCACCCTTGCCGATCACGTCGCGGATCTTTTCCGGATTGATCTTCATCTTGATCATGCGCGGCGCAAATTCGGAAACTTCGGTACGCGCATTTGGCATGGATTGCTTCATCAGGCCGAGGATGTGCATACGGCCTTCGCGAGCCTGGATCAACGCAGCCTGCATGATGTCGCGCGTAATGCCATTGATCTTGATGTCCATCTGCAGAGCGGTAATACCGGCTTCGCTGCCGGCCACCTTGAAGTCCATATCGCCCAAGTGATCTTCATCGCCGAGAATATCGGTCAGCACCGCAAAGCGATTGCCTTCCTTGATCAGACCCATGGCAATGCCCGCTACATGCGCCTTGAGCGGCACACCGGCATCCAGCAGCGACAAACAACCGCCGCACACCGAGGCCATCGAGCTGGAGCCGTTGGATTCGGTGATTTCCGATACCACGCGCATTGCGTAGCC
>JADGRM010000193.1 GCA_017880945.1 Gallionella sp.
GGATCCCAGCTCCAGCTACCGGTACTGTAAGGTGCCCATCCGGGCGGAACGGTGTCGGGTACCCAGATCGGTCCGTAATCCGGCGCGACACGCCAATTGCCGTAATGATCCAGGTCGGAGGCGCCGGCGACTCCATAAGGGAGATAGCGCTCACTGACCGAATCGAGCAGGCCTTCCGTGCGGTCGTAGTTCCATCGATCCCAGCTGTCGATCTCCGGTGCCACGTAGGTTTCCGCCTGGGCCACAACGGTACCCTGCACCACGATTTCCTCGGAAGGATGGATGCTCATGGCCTGCCCGCCGGCTGGAACCATCGTGGCACGCCCGCCGCGACGGGTGATGAAATGCACATCCCCATCCACGTCTACGCGGTAATAACCGACGCGGTCTATCGTGAACACCGCATTGGGTGTATCCAGCTCAACTGAATTTCCAATGGGCAGCGTGCGCAGGTCGAAGGTCACGCGACCGGAAGTGATCTTGAATTGGGTGAAGTCGGAAGTCTGGTTGACGAGGGTGAGCTGGGTATCATCATCAGCCCGGACGAAGGCACGGCTGCCCATTTCGAGTTCAAGGTCGCCGTCCTTGCCGACATAGAGCGAATCGCCGACTGCAATCGGGGTATTCAACTGCGCTTCCACCCAGTCTTTTGCACCATATCTCCAGAAAGAGACGTCTCCTTCGGCGTAACTCAGGCGCATGGGACTGCCCAAATCCTTGCCGTCCTCTTGGGCGAAAACGGTCAGGCTGTACATAAAAAACAAAATGGAAAAAGTAGCGGTAATTCTGGACAATGGCAGCATGGTCATCTCCTCATTTGCTCAACCAAGAAAGTTTTCTTGGGGATGTTCGCCTTAAACCTTGTGCGTGTGCGTGTGCGTGACAAAAACAACGCTGCAGATTTGACCAGGTTGACGTACGGTCAGTCCCCCTGGTTAGAGTACCGAAACTCAAGGCCTGTGCATCTTGCACGAGCTCATTGTAGTGATATTTCCCGGCAATAGGGGAGCACCCTGCCCATAATTAATCACTCTCAAACGTGATTTGGCAAACGACACGGGGTAAAATCGATTTTTAATTTAGCCAGTTCATCACAAATGGGCATTCAGCACAAATGAGCATACAGTGGTTTCCCGGTCACATGACCTCGGCGCGCAGAAAAGCAGCCGAGACGATGGAGTTCACCGATGTCGTCATCGAAGTGCTGGATGCGCGCCTGCCTGAAGCGAGCTGCAATCCGATGATCACGGAACTGCGCCTGCACCGCCAGCGTCCTTGCCTGAAGATCCTCAACAAGGCCGATCTCGCCGATCCGGAAGTCACAAAAGCCTGGCTGAATTTTTACAACAAACAGGCGGGCGTCAAGGCGGTGGCGCTAAGCTGCAAAAATGCCGGTGATGCCGCCAGGGTGCCCGCCTTGTGCCAGCCGCTCGCGCCTCATCGCGACAGCACCCACAAGCCGCTGCGCATGATGATCATGGGTATCCCCAACGTCGGCAAATCCACGCTGATGAACACCCTGCTCAAACGCCGCGTCGCAAACGTCGGCGACGAACCCGCCGTGACCAAATCCCAGCAGAGCCACAACATCAACGACCACATGACACTCATCGACTCACCCGGCCTGCTGTGGCCGAAGATCGAAAACCCCGACGACGGCCTCAAGCTCGCCACGATCCACGCGATCGGGCGCAATGCCACCATCGACGAGGAAGTCGCCGAATATCTCGCCAACACGCTGCTCGCGCGCTACCCCGGCCTGCTCGCCGCGCGCTACGGTTTTTCCGAGCAAGGACTGGATGGCGTGGGCGTGCTCGAAGCCATCGCAAAGAAGCGCGGCTGCCTGCTCAAAGGCCGCGGCGGTGAACCGGATATGGAAAAAGCTGCGATGATATTGTTGACGGATTACCGCAGCGGAAAACTGGGCCGCATCAGCCTGGAGACGCCCGGTACGCGCGACACCGGATTGAAACTTTCCGGCGGGCAGCCTGTCTCGAACTAAGTTGAAATACGAAGGATATGATAAAGGCGAACAGGGCTTTAAAGCGAATACACATTGCCCCTGCTCGCAGGTATTGCTTCACTTCGCACACAACTGTCAACGTGATAAAGTCATGTCCAAACATCGCCACACAATCAGGATTCTTGACCCGTTTTTTTGAAAGGATTGAATTATGAAAAAACCCATTGTTTACCTTGCTGCTGTTTCATGTTTTGCATTGAGCGCCAATCTTGCGCACGCCGAAACCGGGGCGTGCGATGAGAATATGCACGGCCAAAATCATGGCCAGATGGATGAAATGACGTTCAAGAAACTCGACACCAACGGTGATGGCGTGATTTCAAAAGCCGAGTACAACGCTTTCAATGCCAGGCATTTCAAGGAGCTGGATACCAACAAGGATGGCAAGCTCACGCTGGAAGAGTTGCAAGGCGGGCACAGGCCAGGCATGGGGCATGGTGATGCCGGCACGATGCATGGTGATGCCACGACACATCTTGACCAGCGCTTCAATGCCGCCGACGCAAATCATGACGGCGGACTGGATCGCGAAGAAGCGAAAGACATGCCGATGTTATCGCAGTACTTCGATGAAGTGGATACCAACAAGGATGGCAAAGTGACGCGCCAGGAATATTTTGATGCGATGCCGTTGTTGCATGGTGTCAAGAAGATCGATACCAGCGGAAAAACAAAAACGGAAACGATGTAGTCATTTCTGAAGTGACAAACGACAAGGCCGGCGTTAAGCTGGCCTTGTCGTTTCTGCGGCCCGCAGAACGGGTTCCAGCATATAGAACATAATTCAAAAATATAGCGAAGAGACCCGCATTGACTTCCATCCATAGCGTACTGGCTGCGTTCGCCATCATCCTGATCGATCTTCTCGGTCGGGCGGGACTCGACAAAGTATTGGCGTTGGCTGGCGGCCCTGCCCTGGTCGCATTGTGGGCGCAACTGCAGTCGGTGGTGGAATTGGTCGGCGCGGTAACAATGGCCGGGGTACTACAGGGGCTGACGGTATTGATCACCCAGGTGAACGAATCGCGCAACGAGCGCAGCCTGCTGCGTGACGCGCTCAAGCTGGGCTTGGGGACTTCGCTGGCAGTGGCACTGATCGTGGTGCTGGCCTCACCCGAGCTGGCGGTTTGGCTCACCCAGAGAAAAATCGAAATGGATTTGTTTTTGCTGGCCGCATTGACCGGCTGCATCTCCGTTGTCCCCGCCACGCTCAACGCTTATTGGCTGGGTAAACACCAGCAGCAGCGCATGCTGGGGCTGGCGCTGCTGACCAGCGTGATATTGCTGCTGGTCGCGGCGAGTGCATGGTTCGGGCTGCCCTTGCGCGGGCTGATGTGGGTGCAAAGCCTCTTGGGGGCTGTGATCGGCATCGTGATCTGGAACTATTTGCACAAGCTGTCGCAACCTGGCGAAGAATATGAGTACAGCAAGGAATATTTCCGCAAACTGGTCAAGTTCGTGCCGGTCGGCCTGGCGATCGGCATCATGAGCCCGGTATCGATGCTGCTGGTGCGCGGCATGTTGTCGGGCTCGCTTTCCTGGAGCGATGTGGGATTCCTGCAGGCGTTGTGGCGTTCCACCGAGTGGGTGACCGCCACCGCGGCAGGCGTGCTGTCGCTGATCTTCCTGCCGCGTTTCAGCAGTGCTTATGGCTCGGTGCGATTCAAAAAAGAGATGACGCGTGCCGGTATGATGGTGCTGATCCCGGCGGCATGTTTGCTGCTGCTGATCTTCTTCAACCAGCGCGCCATGCTGGCGGCGCTGTATGACGCGCGCTTTGTGGTGAGCGATGAGACTGCCGCGTTGATCATGCTGGGCAGCTGGATACGCATCGCATCGTGGCTGTTCCTGTTCGGTCTGTTCGCCGCTCACCGCACACGGCTGATCGTCGCCGGAGAATTGTTGTCGCTTCCTCTTTTTGCGCTGCTGCTCTGGCTGTTCGCCGAAGGCATGACGCTGGAGCGGACCGCGTTGCTTTATTTTGTCAGCTATCTGG
>JADGRM010000194.1 GCA_017880945.1 Gallionella sp.
CGCATGTTAGGTCGGTTGTGTTACAGGAATATTACAACGCAATCTTCCTTACAAACCCGAAACAAAAAATTCATTCCGCTGTAACAACCAACACTTACCATTATTTCCCGCTGGTACTGTATTGATGGGGAAGAGTGAGCGCCAGATTGATGGTGCTCGCTTGGCTTCCAAACATTTGCCAGGGACCAGGCGCGGTTAGCGAGCACATGAACAGGAAATTGGCCGAACTGATTGCCGCATATACAACACAGGAAATCAGCACACATGAAAATCAATATGCCGGTACAGGACGGGAAAACCATTCAATCTACCATCCATAAGAAACTCAATATGTTCAAGTTCAAGAATCACTCCATCAAATTACGGCTAACCATGGTGATTGTCAGCATGTTGATCCTGTTGTTGACTATAGGCAGCATGGGCTTGTACGGCATGGGCAAGACCAGGGACGAGATGCTCATCATGTACCGGAACAGCGTGCTTCCCGCACAGCAACTTTCAGAAATCAAGAAATTGCTGTTTAGAAGCCGGCTGCGCATTGCCGATTCCTTGGTGAATCCTTCGTCAGGGGGCATACAGAAAAGCACCGATCAAGTTGAAAATAATATTGCAGAAATCGCCAGGCTTTGGGATGCATATCTGACCAATGGGTATTTATCCCGGGAAGACAAAGTGCTTATGGACAAATTTGCCGCGTCCGAAAAATTATTCGAGACGGAAGGCGTGATACCGACTATGACAGCACTCCGCGCCCATAACCTTTTGTTAGCCGACAGCCTAATGTGGGAGAAAGTGGATACTCTCTATGAGCCGGCTGACGATGCTTTACAGGCGCTGATGCAAATGCAGTCCGATGATGCCCGGCAGGAGTATAACGACTCGGTCAGCCGTTTTGAAATTACCCGCAATATCGGCATCACATTGATCGTGGCGGGCATTGCGCTGGCATTGTGGCTGGGTATCACATTGTTTCTCGCCATCACCCGCCCATTGCGGCAAGCATTGATGCTGGCCGGCGCGGTGGCGCAGGGCGACCTGACCCAGCGCATCGAGGTGAAATCCAGGGATGAAATCGGACTGTTGCTGCAAGTACTGAAGGATATGAATGAAAGTCTTGCCGGCATAGTCGGCGACGTGCGCACTTCCACCGAGACGATCACCACCGCCACACATGAGATCGCGGCAGGCAACAACGACCTGTCGCAACGCACCGAAGAGCAGGCCGCAAGCCTGGAAGAGACCGCCTCCAGCATGCAGGAGCTGACCTCGACCGTGAAGCAGAACGCAGAAAACGCCAGACAAGCCAACCAACTGGCCGCGAGTGCCTCGGACATCGCGGTCAAGGGCGGCAGAGTGGTGGGTGAAGTGGTCGACACCATGGCCTCGATCAGCGATAGCTCGAAGAAGATCGTCGACATCATCAGCGTCATCGAAGGCATCGCGTTCCAGACCAACATCCTGGCGTTGAATGCGGCTGTGGAGGCCGCGCGTGCCGGAGAGCAAGGAAGGGGCTTTGCCGTCGTGGCTGGCGAAGTACGCAATCTGGCGCGACGCTCTGCTGCCGCAGCCAAGGAGATCAAAATCCTGATTGACGACTCCGTCAATAAAGTCGGCAACGGCTCCAAGCAAGTGAACCAGGCCGGTGCCACGATGAACGAAATCGTCCAGGCAGTGAAGCGTGTCACCGACATCATGGCCGAGATCGCTGCGGCATCGAACGAACAAAGTGCCGGCATCGAACAAGTCAACCAGGCGATCACCAGGATGGATGGCGTGACGCAGCAAAACGCCGCCTTGGTCGAGGAAGCCGCAGCAGCAGCCGAAGCGATGCAAGATCAGGCTAATACCCTGATGGGGGCGGTGAGCATGTTCAAGCTGGAAGCAACGAAAGGGCGCACGCGACCAGCGGCTGAAACCCCCGCGATTACCCGCCATGCCGTGGTAAAACCGAAAGCAATCGTGCCAATCAGGGCCGAGCTTAAATTGGTCAATTCTAAAGCGGATATGGACAGCGATTGGAAAGAATTCAAATCTTTAATTCGTGCCTAGCCTTATTGGTGAAACGCCAATTGCATCCATTTGCTTTGATCTTGCTGAAGGCGCGGGCTCTCGAATAACAGGTTGGATCGTCGTTACGCAGTCATCTCGCAAATTTCCGGCATTCGTGCTTTAATTGGCGCCATTATTTCAATAGTTGTTTAATAATGGAAACGTAAAATGATGAAACCGGCACAAGTGGTAAAAGCATTGTCAGCCTTGGCGCAACCCACGCGCCTGGCGATTTATCGATTGCTGGTGGAGCGCGGACCGGAGGGCATGGCAGCGGGGCAGGTGGCCGAAAAATTGAAGGTGTCTCCGGCTACCCTGTCGTTCCATTTCAAAACACTGAGCCATGCCGGACTGGTCGGGGGCAGGCAGGCCGGGCGCTTCATCTATTACGCCGCGAACTTTACGGTGATGAATGGCATGGTGGCGTATCTGACGGAAAACTGCTGTGGCGGCAATCAAGACCTCTGCGCAACTGCTGATGAAACGACTAGCCATCTGACTAAGTTGGCAAAATACGCCAACTAAGTCATTGGTTATACGCTTGCTGATGCTGCGTTAAAAAATGGCTCAAAATCCGGGGTCGCGAAGTGACAGACTAAACTGTAAATTCCGGTTTTTCGCCATTTTTTGCCTTGTCTCAGCCGCGCTCGCTACGTTGTGCAGAGGTCTTGAATCCAGAGGCCTGCAAGCCGAAAAATAAATAATTATTACTATTTAAGGAGCTTAATCTTGCAAGACAAGCAATATCACGTGCTGGTGTTATGTACCGGCAATTCCGCACGCAGCATTTTGGCCGAGGTGCTGTTCAACGTCTTGGGCAAAGGAAAATTCATCGCGCACAGCGCGGGCAGCAAGCCGGCTGGGCGGGTCAACCCGTTCGCGCTGGAGTTGCTGCAACAGCAGGGATTCAGCACGGAAGGGCTGCGCAGCAAAAACTGGGATGAGTTCGCCGCACCCGGCGCGCCGCAGATCGATTTCATCTTTACCGTATGCGACAACGCGGCGGGTGAAACTTGTCCGGTCTGGCCGGGCAAACCCGCCACCGCGCATTGGGGTATTCCCGATCCGGCGGCTGTGACAGGCGATGACGCAGCCAAACGCGCGGCGTTTCGCAAGGCATCCGAGCAGTTGGCGCGGCGCATCCAGTTGTTCCTGAGCTTGCCGATAGCATCGCTGGACAAGCTTACGCTGAAAGAAAAACTCGCCGAAATTGGCCGCATAAAGGATTAGCGCGATGAACTTGTTCGAGCGTTACCTGACCGTTTGGGTCGGGCTGTGCATCATCGCCGGCGTGCTGCTCGGGCAGTTTTTGCCGGGTGTGTTTCAGGCCATCGCCAGCCTGGAGATCGCCAGGGTCAACATCCCGGTCGGCGTGCTGGTGTGGGTGATGATCATTCCGATGCTGCTGAAAATTGACTTCGGCGCGCTGCATCAGGTCAGGGCGCATAGCCGCGGTATCGGTGTCACACTGTTCATCAACTGGGGCGTGAAACCTTTCTCGATGGCATTCCTCGGCTGGTTGTTCATCCGCCATGTGTTTGCCGCTTATCTGCCGCAGGATCAACTCGACAGTTATATCGCCGGACTGATTTTGCTGGCTGCAGCGCCGTGTACCGCGATGGTGTTCGTGTGGAGCCAGTTGGTGAAAGGCGATCCGTATTTCACGCTGTCGCAAGTGGCTCTCAACGACGCCATCATGATCTTCGCTTTCGCGCCATTGGTGGCGTTGCTGCTCGGTGTCGCCAGCATTGCCGTGCCGTGGGAAACGCTGTTCGTGTCTGTGCTGTTCTACATCGTGATTCCGGTCATCATCGCGCAGCTGTTGCGTCGCCGATTATTGGCGAATGGCGACGGCGAGTTCATGCGCACGATGGAGCGCATCGCGCCCTTCTCGATGGGCGCGCTGCTGCTGACTCTGGTATTGCTGTTCGCCTTGCAGGGCAATGCCATCGTCGCGCA
>JADGRM010000195.1 GCA_017880945.1 Gallionella sp.
GCGCGGCGCTTCCAGAACGAGATCGAAGTCGGCATGGTCGGCATCAATGTGCCGATCCCGGTACCGATGGCATTCTTCTCCTTCGGCGGCTGGAAATCCTCGCTGTTCGGCGACCTGCACATGCACGGCATGGAAGGTATATATTTTTACACCCGCACCAAGGCCATCACCACCCGCTGGCCCGAGGTGTCGGAGCGCAGCACTTCCACGCTGAGCATGCCGACGCTGGGCTGACACAAATTGTCTGTTGCTGTAGGAGCGCAATTTATTGCGCGATTGTTATGCAACAGAATCGCGCAATAAATTGCGCTCCTACAATGATCTTTGGCTGTAATGGATTATTTGGGTTGATAAAGCATCAGGTTAATTGAGAGGAGTACGAATATGGCGATCAACATTGGATTCATCGGCCCCGGCATCATGGGCGGCCCCATGGCCCTCAACCTGATGAAGGGCGGGCACAAGCTGTGGGTCTATGCGCGTCGCCCCGAAGCCATGCAGACGCTGGCTGCGGCTGGCGCTACCGCTTGTGCCTCGGCAGCTGAAGTGGGTCAACATACCGATGTGATCTTCACGATGGTGTCCGACACGCCGGATGTGGAAAGCGTGATCTTCGGCGAGCAGGGTATTATCAAAAATGCGCGCAGCGGCAGCGTGATCGTCGACATGAGCACCATCTCGCCCACCGCGACGAAAGTGTTTGCCGAACGGCTGGCGAAACAGGGCATCGAGATGCTGGACGCGCCGGTTTCCGGCGGCGAAACCGGCGCGATCAACGGCACGCTGTCGATCATGGTGGGCGGTAAAACCAGGGTGTTCGAGCGCGTCAAGCCGCTGTTCGAATGCATGGGCAAAAACATCGTCCACATCGGCGACAACGGTGCGGGCCAGGTTGCCAAAGCCTGTAATCAGATCGTGGTGGCGGTGACCATCGAAGCAGTGGCGGAAGCGCTGACTTTCGCCCGCAAGAACGGCGCCGATCCGGCCAAGGTGCGCGAGGCGCTGATGGGCGGATTTGCCGGCAGCAAGATCATGGAGGTGCATGGCAAGCGCATGCTGGACAATGATTTCAAGCCCGGCTTCAAGGTCGGACTGCACCAGAAGGATATGCGCATCGTGATGGAAACCGCGCACCAATTGGGTGTGGCGCTGCCCGCCGCGGCATTGGTCACCCAGCATCTCAACGCGCTGATGGGCACCGGCGGCACCGATCTCGATTCTGCTGCGGTGGTCAAGGTGATCGAGCGCATGTCGGGTATGGGTTAAACCTGAATAATCTATTAGAGGAAAAATGCCTCGTAGGAGCGCAATTTATTGCGCGATAGTTTGTTCAGAGAATCGCCCGACAAGTCTGGCTCCTACGGCGTGATGATCGGCCTTGCAATGTTAATGAACAATTCCGGTTAAATAGAATGGAAAAGATCGTCTTTCTCGATTCCGCCAGCATCGTCGCCGATATCCGTCGCCCGGGTTTTGCGCATCGGTGGGAAGCGTATCCGGCAACAACTGCTGAGCAGGTCGTGGCTCGGCTGAAGGATGCCACCGTCGCGATCACCAACAAGGTGCTGCTGCGCCGGGAAACACTGGAGCAATTGCCCAGGCTGAAGATGGTCGCGGTCGCCGCAACCGGCACCGACAACGTGGATATCGCCTGCTGCCGCGAACGCGGCATCGTGGTATCCAATATCCGCAATTACTCGGTGCACACCGTGCCGGAGCATGTGTTCATGCTGGTGCTGGCGTTGCGCCGGAATTTGCTGGCGTTTCGCGCCGACCTGCGCAACGGTGCATGGCAAAGGTCCCCGCAGTTCTGCCTGTTCACCCACCCGGTGCGCGACCTGTATGGCAGTACGCTGGGAATCATCGGCAACGGTGCGATCGGCAAAGCGGTTGAACAGATCGCGTTGGCGTTCGGCATGAAGGTGCTGTTCGCAGAGCACAAGGGTGCCGCCGAAGTGCGCACGGGCTACACCGCGTTCGACAAAGTACTGCGGGAAAGCGACGTGATCAGCTTGCACTTGCCCCTCAATGAGCAGACCCGGCACCTGATCAGCACGGCGGAATTCGACCATATGCGACCCGGTGCGCTGTTGATCAATACCGCCCGGGGTGGTCTGGTGGACGAAGCGGCACTGCTGGATGCGCTGCAATCCGGGCGCATAGGCGGTGCCGGATTCGACGTGCTGGGCAAGGAGCCTCCAACAGCAGGGCATCCGCTGCTGGACCTGGATCTGCCCAATTTCATCCTGACCCCGCACATCGCCTGGTCGGGAAGAGAGGCGATGCAGGTTCTGGCAGACCAGCTTATCGCCAATATCGAAGCATACGCAGCAGGCTCACCGCAGAACCGCGTCGCATGACGTGCAATACAAAGAGGAATCGAACATGACTTATCCCGCAGGCATAGCCATCAGCGTTGCGCTCACTCCTGAGCAATCCAGCATCCTGACCCCGGAGGCGCTGCTCTTCATCGCCGAGCTGGCGCGCCAGTTCGAACCGGTGCGCCTATCCCTGCTGGAGCGGCGGGTGAAGCGCCAGGCCGAACTGGACGCAGGCAAGCTGCCTGATTTTCTGGCCGAGACTGCCACCGTGCGCAATGGCGACTGGACCACCGCCCCGGTGCCGGCCGAACTATTGGACCGGCGCGTCGAGATCACCGGCCCGGCGGAGCGCAAGATGCTGATCAACGGCCTCAATTCCGGCGCAAGCGTGTACATGGCGGACCTGGAAGATTCGATGACGCCGACCTGGCACAACGTGATTGATGCGCAGATCAACCTGCGCGACGCGGTCACCCGCACTATCAAGCACATCAATCCGGACGGCAAGACCTACCAACTGCACGAAAAAACCGCGGTGCTGTTCGTGCGCCCGCGCGGCTGGCACATGGTGGAGAAGCACATGACGGTGGACGGGAGGGCTGTGTCTGCCAGCCTGTTCGACTTCGGCCTGTACTTCTTTCACAATGCGAAAGCTCTGTTGTCTCGGGGCACCGCGCCATACTTCTATCTGCCCAAGATGGAAAGCCACATCGAGGCCAGGCTGTGGAACGATGTTTTCGTCCATGCCCAGGAACGCCTCGGCATCCCGCGCGGCACCGTCAAGGCGACAGTGCTGGTCGAGACCCTGCTCGCCGCCTTCGAGATGGACGAATTCCTCTACGAGTTGCGCGAGCACTCGGCAGGGCTGAACTGCGGGCGCTGGGACTACATCTTCAGCTGCATCAAGAAGTTCGGACGCAATCCCGGCTTCATCCTCGCCGACCGCGGATTGGTGAACATGACTTCACCCTTCATGCGCGCCTATTCGCTGCTGTTGATCAAGACCTGCCACCGTCGCAATGCGCACGCGATGGGCGGGATGGCGGCACAGATCCCGATCAAATCCGACCCCGCAGCAAATGCCGCGGCGCTGGACAAGGTGCGCGCAGACAAGGAACGCGAAGCAAGCGACGGACACGACGGCACCTGGGTCGCCCATCCCGGCCTGGTGCCCGTGGCGATGGAAGTGTTCGACCGGCTGATGCCCGCCCCGAATCAATTGAACAAGAAGCGCGCAGACGTGCAGGCAACGGCGGCCGACCTGCTGAGATTCGAACCGCAAGGCCCGATCACCGAAGCCGGGCTGCACTTCAACATCGAGGTGGCGATCTCCTACCTCGGTGCCTGGCTCGCCGGCACCGGCTGCGTACCGATACACCACCTGATGGAGGACGCGGCCACCGCCGAGATCTCCCGCTCCCAGGTGTGGCAGTGGATACATAGCCCGCTTGGCGTGCTGGACGACGGGCGCAAGGTGACGCTGGGGATGGTGCGCGCGATGATTCCCGCAGCGCTTGCGATCATCACCGCCGGCGTGAGTGAAAAACGCTTCGTTCCGGGGAATTATGAACAAGCTGCGGTTGTGTTCGACCAGTTGATTGCAAAGGAACCGATCGTCGAGTTTCTGACCAATTATTGTTATGAAGTGATGGAATAATTCAGTGAAGCAAC
>JADGRM010000032.1 GCA_017880945.1 Gallionella sp.
TGGAATGCCAGGTGGCAAGCAGATAGGCTTCCAGTTTGAGCGCATAGGCACTGTAGCGTGAACGCATCATAACCAGCGAGTTGGCCGGCGTTTGTTGATGGCCTAGTCGAATGGCTAGTGGTTTCATCAGGGTTGCGGCATCCGGTGCAGGTGTGCCGTTGTGATAGCGGCCGCAGCACGTGGCGTAGTCCGCTCCGCCGCAGGGGCATGGCAATGGTTTTGCGGTCATTGCCGGGTCATCGCCTGAGACATCCTTGGGTCATCCCGGTGCAGGACGAAAGCTGCCCTGCAATACTTTTGGCTCGACCTCTATCATGCCGGCATCGCTGGTCATCATGATGTGCCCTTCCTGTATCGTGCATTGCAGTTGCATCGTGCGGCTGGCCAGCGCGGCGAGGGCCAGCGTGGTTTCGCTCGGCAGTTTGATCACAGTGAGGTTGTTCAGGCGTTGCAATTTGTCGCGATTCTCGTTCCACCAGATGTCGGCGGCGCGACCGTAGCTGATGACCACGACCTGATTCGCACGTCCGCTGGCTTTGCGGATGGCGCGCTCGTCGGGCAGCCCCACCTCTATCCAGCGCTCGATCGCGCCGGTCAGGTCTTTGTGCCACAGGTCGGGTTCCTCATCGCTGCTCATGCCTTTGCCAAAGGTCAGCGCGTCGTCCGCATATAGCGCAAAGGCAAGCAGGCGTACCATCATGCGCTCGTCGGTTTCCGACGGATGCCGCGCCAGCGTCAGCGCATGTTCGGCGTAATAGTGGCGGTCCATGTCGGCGATCTGGAGTGCGGCTTTGAATACGGTTGCTTTGATGGCCATGTAGGTGTCGTTTTGAACGGGAATTTTCAGCCGCGCATTCTAGCCCGAATGCGTCATGAAGGCCGTTGTTGCGAAGGATCTCGTTCCGGTTGGACTGAATTCATGAAACATCCGGACTTGTAAACTGTCCGTATCCGGCCGGATGGCATTACGCCGCCGTTCCGACTATAATTTGGTTCAATTCCGGAACCCACTGTTCGACATGGACTAAAGATGCAGCTATTCACCTTTGGTATCAACCATCAAACCGCGCCGCTTGCCGTGCGCGAGCAGGTCGCATTCAATGCGGACGGGATGGTGAACGCCCTGCGTGACTTGGTGGAAAACGGCGCGGCGAAAGAGGCGGCGATCCTGTCCACTTGCAACCGCATGGAGTTGTATTGCAACGCCGCGCAACCCGACCACGCCATCGATTGGCTGGCGGAATATCATCACATGCCCCGCAAAGACATCGAACCCTATCTCTACACGCTGCCGCGCGATCAGGCGGTGAAGCATTCGTTCCGGGTGGCGAGCGGCCTGGATTCGATGGTGTTGGGCGAGCCGCAGATCCTCGGGCAGATGAAACAGGCGGTGCGTCAGGCCGAGCAGGCCGGCACGCTGGGTTTCCTGCTGCACAAATTATTCCAGCGCACTTTTTCGGTGGCGAAAGATGTGCGCACCCAGACCGAGATCGGCGCGAACCTGGTGTCGATGGCTGCCGCTGCGGTCAGGCTGGCCGAGCGAATCTTCCCGAGCATCTCCGAGCAGCGCGTGTTGTTCATCGGCGCGGGCGAGATGATCGAACTCAACGCGGTGCATTTCGCGGCGCGTTCGCCCAAGCACATCACCGTCGCCAATCGCACGCTGGAGCGCGCGCAAACACTGGCGCGGCGCATCAACGGCACCGCGATCACACTGGCCGACCTGCCGGAGCAACTGGCGCTGCACGACATCATCGTCACCTGTACCGCCAGCCAGTTGCCTATCCTGGGCAAGGGCATGGTGGAGAGCGCGCTCAAGGCGCGCAAGCACCGTCCGTTGTTCATCGTGGATCTGGCCGTGCCGCGCGATGTGGAAGCGGAGGTCGCCGAGCTGAGCGATGTGTTCCTGTACAGTGTCGACGACATCGCCGAGGTGGTGAAGGACGGCCTCGACGCGCGCCAGGGTGCGGTCAAGGAAGCCGAAGTCATCATCGATTCCAGCGTGTCTGATTTCCTCCACTGGATGGAGTCGCGCGAAGCGGTGCCGACCATACGCGCGCTGCGCGACCATGCCGAACGCGATCGCCGCCACGAACTCGAAAAAGCCCTGCGCCTGCTGGCCAAAGGCGAGAGTCCGGAAAAGGTGCTGGAAGCCATGAGCAGCAGCTTGACCAATAAATTCTTGCACGCCCCCACCCACGCGCTGAATCAAGTGCAAAGCGATGATCGCGAGGCTTTCCTCGATGTGATCCATCGTCTGTATCAGCTCCACACCGAAGAGTAAACACCAGCCGAATGAACCCCAGTATTAGCGCCAAGCTCGCTCAGTTGAGCGAGCGTCTGCTCGAAGTCAATCAGCTGCTGAGTACCGAAGAAGCCACCAAAAGCATGGATACGTTCCGCAAGCTGAACCGCGAACGTGCCGAACTGGAACCGGTGGTGGAGCTGTATCACGCCTACCAAGCCTGTCTGGCTGACATCGGTGCCGCGCATGAAATGGCGGGCGACGCGGAAACGAAGGAGTTCGCCGACGCCGAGATCAAGCAGGGCCAGGAACGTCTGGTGCAACTCGACAGCGAATTGCAAAAACAGTTGTTGCCCAAAGACCCCAACGACGAGCGCAGCGTGTTTCTGGAGATACGCGCCGGGACCGGCGGCGACGAGGCCGCGATTTTCGCCGGCGATCTGTTTCGCATGTATTCGCGCTTTGCCGAACGCAAGCGTTGGCAGGTGGAAGTGATTTCGGAAAGCCCCGGCGAGATGGGCGGCTACAAGGAGATCATCGCGCGCATCGTCGGACAGGGCGCGTACTCGGTGTTGAAATTCGAATCCGGCGCGCATCGCGTGCAGCGCGTGCCGGCCACCGAAACCCAGGGCCGCGTGCACACCTCGGCTTGCACCGTGGCGATCATGCCGGAAGTGGATGAGGTCGACGACGTGGTGCTGAATTCCGCCGATTTGCGCATCGACACGTTCCGCGCTTCCGGCGCCGGCGGGCAGCACATCAACAAGACCGATTCGGCGGTGCGCATCACCCACCTGCCGACCGGTGTGGTGGTGGAATGCCAGGACGGGCGTTCACAGCATCAAAACAAGGCGCAGGCGATGCGCGTGCTTGCAGCCCGTATCAAAGACGCGCAGGTTCGCGAGCAGAATGCCAAGACCGCCGCGACGCGCAAGAGCCTGGTGGGCAGCGGCGACCGCTCGGAACGCATCCGCACCTACAACTATCCGCAGGGACGCATCACCGATCACCGCATCAATCTCACGCTGTACAAAATGGATGCGATCATGGACGGCGACATCAACGAGCTGACCGGCGCGCTGATGGCCGAGCATCAGGCCGAACAACTCGCCGCGATGGCGGAAGATGTGCTCTGAATCTGTAGGGGCAGGTCTCAGACCTGCCCTTTTTGAGGCGGTGAAATTCAGGGCAGGTCTGAGACCTGCCCCTACGCGAGATTCCGCATGACACCTTGCATCAAGGACGTATTGCAACAACACAGCAAACAACTCGAAGCCGCGCTGAACCTGGATTCCAGCAGCGCACGCATCGAGGTGCAATGCCTGTTGCAAGCCGTGTTGCAAGTGAATCGCGCCTGGCTGCTCACCCATCCGGAACAGTCGCTAGCCGCAGACCAACATTCGCGATATATGGCCTTGTTTGAGCGCCGCCTGGGCGGCGAGCCGATCGCCTATCTGCTTGGCGAACGCGAATTTTACGGGCTGACTTTCAAGGTATCTCCAACGACATTGATCCCGCGTCCCGAAACCGAATTGCTGGTCGAACTGGCATTGCAGCGCATCCCGCAACACGGCGCATTTCGCGTACTGGATCTGGGAACCGGCAGCGGCTCGATCGCTTTGAGCATCGCCCATGCGCGCCCCAACGCCGAAGTGGTCGCGGTGGATGCGTCAGCCGCCGCGCTGGAAGTGGCGCAGTTCAACACGCATCGGCTGGCTCTCGGCAATGTGCGCATGGTGCGCAGCGATTGGTTCTCCGCGTTGCACGGCGAGCATTTCGATATCATTGTTTCCAACCCGCCCTACATCGCCGCTGGCGATGCGCATCTGGCGCTGGGCGATGTGCGCTTCGAGCCGCGCACCGCACTGGCTTCCGGTACGGACGGGCTGGAGGACATCCGGCGCATCACCGCACATGCGAAAGCACATCTCAATGTTGATGGCTGGCTGTTGTTCGAGCACGGCTACGACCAGGCGGCACCGGTGCGCGCGCTGTTGCAGCAAGCCGGGTTTGAAGGAATTTTCTCTGCTCGTGATTTGTCGGGGATCGAACGGGTGAGCGGCGGATCCTGATTGACCAAGAAAAATACTACAGTATTACGCTATTTTCTTGCGTGTTGTCATATCGATGTGAAGGCGTAGAATGAACGTGGCAATTCTGTAAATAAACCAAACCAAACCAAACCGAGAGGACATCATGGCACACATTGTAATCATGGGCGCGGGGATCGGCGGCATGCCGGCAGCTTACGAAATGCAGGAAAAGATTGGCAAGGGCGACAAGGTGACGGTTATCTCGAACGGCGAGACTTTCCAATTTACGCCGTCCAATCCTTGGGTAGCCGTGAAATGGCGTGTACGAAAAGACATTGAGATCCCGGTGCGCACCTATCTGGAGCGCAAGGGCATCAACTTTATCTCGACCGGGGTAAAGCGCGTGCATCCGGACAAGAATCAGCTCGAGCTAAACGACGGACAAACGGTTGATTACGATTATCTGATTATTGCCACCGGACCCAAGCTGGCCTTCGATGAAGTCGAAGGCCTTGGGCCGAACGGCGGACATACATTTTCGGTTTGCACTGTGGATCACGCGATGAAGTCGCATGAGGCTTGGGATGACTTCACCAAGAATCCCGGCCCGATCGTAGTGGGCGCGGTGCAGGGAGCTTCCTGCTTCGGACCGGCTTACGAATATGCCTTCATCATGGATACCGATTTGCGCCGCCGCAAGATACGCAACAAAGTGCCGATGACTTTCGTGACCGCCGAACCCTATATCGGCCATCTCGGGCTGGGTGGCGTGGGCGATTCCAAGGGCATTATGGAATCGGGTATGCGCGACCACGACATCAAGTGGATATGCAATGCAAAAGTCACCAAGGTCGAAGCCGGCAAGATGTTCGTCACCGAACATGACGACATGGGCGTGGAGAAGAAAAAGCATGAACTGCCGTTCGCCTACAGCATGATGCTGCCGGCATTTAAAGGCGTGGATGCGCTGTTCGGCATCGAAGGGCTGACCCAGGCGCGCGGCTTCATCATTGTCGACAAGCACCAGCGCAACACCAAGTACAAAAATATCTATGCAGTCGGAGTGTGCGTGGCGATCCCTCCGGTGGAAGCTACCCCGATACCGACCGGCACACCCAAGACCGGATATATGATCGAGTCCATGGTGACGGCGACGGTGGACAACATCCATGCGGAATTGAACGGTCTGCCGGCGGACAAAGAAGCTACCTGGAATGCGGTTTGTCTGGCCGATTTCGGCGACGGGGGCGTGGCGTTTGTGGCGATACCGCAGATTCCGCCACGCAACGTGAACTGGTTTTCGGAAGGCACCTGGGTACACCTTGCCAAGGTTGCGTTTGAAAAATATTTCATCCGCAAGATGAAGAAAGGCTCTTCCGAACCTTTCTATGAAAAGAGCATACTCAAAATGCTGGGTATCGAGAAGCTGAAATAAGCAGCAACCCTTGAAGCATAGCCAACTGTTGAACTCGCTACCCTCTCCCAATTATTCGGGGTGGAGGGTAGCGAGGCGATTTTAATCTGAGCGCATCGCTTTTTCTGTTTCCATCAGGGCATTTGGATCGAAAAAACGAACCTGGTTGCGCCCGCCATTTTTCGCTTGATACATCGCGGCATCCGCCTGCTTTATAATGTCTTCCGCGCTGTATTCTTGATCGATGAACAACACCACGCCGATACTCGACGTGCAATGATGCTCCACGGTGGTTTCCGCTTTGCCCGTTTGCCGGATGGTCAGCAAATAGGGCTCGGCCAAAGCGACGCGGATTTTTTCGGCGACGGTGCCCGCTTCCGCGATGGACTTGGCTTTGTCGGCATCCAGCTCGCTGAGCATCACCAAGAACTCGTCCCCGCCGAAACGCGAGACGGTGTCCACCGCGCGCACACATTTGCAAATCCGGCGCGCCACTTCCACCAGCAACAGATCGCCCGCATTATGACCGTGCGTATCGTTGAGCGGCTTGAAGTTGTCCATGTCCAGGAACATCAGTGCGCCATAGCGACCATTGCGTTTGCTGGCAGCCATGCATTGAACCAGCCTGTCGTTGAGTAAACGGCGGTTGGGCTGTTTGGTAAGTTCGTCATAGAACGCCAGATTGCGGATCTCATCCTCGATCAGTTTGCGCGCGGTGACGTCACGCGACACGACGACCACACGCAAGGCGTGGCCCTGACGGTTTCTGATCAGCCCGCCGCGAGATTCCATGTGGCGGATACTGCCATCCGCCAACACGAAGCGGTAATCCGCCCGAAGTCCGGTACCGGATCGCACCGTTTCCCTGAACACCTGTTTTACATGCTCCCGGTCTTCCGGATGTATCTCGGCGAAGGAGTCTGTGCCCTTCAAGCGTTCAGTTTCGCCAAAAAGTCTGGTGTATGAGGGGCTGTTGTAGAGCCGACGTCCTTTCA
Source organism: Gallionella sp. (assembly GCA_017880945.1). Classification (GTDB taxonomy): domain Bacteria; phylum Pseudomonadota; class Gammaproteobacteria; order Burkholderiales; family Gallionellaceae; genus Gallionella. The sequence goes on from JADGRM010000032.1 coordinate 6,688, forward strand.
GGTCGAGCACCGCGATAAAATCGTCCGTGTTCTCGGCGATCATGCGAAAGAATTCTTCCTGCTCGCGCGCGACTTCATCCATCTGCTTGCGCTCGGTGATGTCGCTCAGCACGATGCGCACCGCTGGTTCCCTCCCCTCTCTCAGCAACCGTATGCAAACCAAATGGGCATGGAAGTCCGGCCTGTCGCCGCGCTTAAAAGCCAGTTCGCAATTCAGTTTATCGTCGTGTTTGAGCACGTCCAGTAAATGCCGGTGCCAGCGGTTGTTGTCTTCAGGTGTGATGAATCGTGCGAGACGCTGCTGTAGCAGTTTGTTGCGCTCCACGCCGAGCAGTGCGGCACCGGTGAGATTGATTTCGGAGATCAGGCCCTTATCGGTCACGGTGAGATAACCGATCGGAGCGAAGTCATAGAAGTCGATGTAATGGTTTCGGGACTCTTCCAGAGATAATTGAGTCCGACGCAACTCCTCGTTCTGCATCTCCAGCTCGATCTGATGTACACGGAGTTCATGCAGAAGTTCATGCGGCAGCTCCTCGCCGGGTAGCGGCTGCACCAATGCCATCGGCGATCGGCCAAGTTGCGCCTCGGCGATGTCCCTCAGTTGTTGCGGGTCTGGTTCGTTTGGCTTCTTGCTCATATGTTCACCTGTCAGCCCGGAGTGTCAATTCCACATCAGACTTGTCGGATATAACCAACCATTTGGCATCCGTCTTTTGGTTGCTTAGTCACTACTTGGCATTTCCATCAGTGGGATGGCTATAACCATAACCAATCACTTGGCAGCTTGCTGCCTTAGTGAGATGGCTAGTTGTTTCATCAGTCAGATGGCTAGTAGTCCTATCAGTGGTTTCATCATAACCAGCCGCCTGGCCACTGTTTCTTGGCGGTATAGCGGAATGGCTAGTGGTTTCATCAGCGGATTGCTTGCCTTCAGTATAAAGCCATTCACGCGTTGATGCTTAACCTATAAATCCCTCCTGATGCGGGGGTGTATCCAATCGTCTGTTTCATGCCCGTTTTGTGCGGATGAATCTCACCTACAAAACGAATTCTATCGCCAACAGGATCAGCTGGGCACCGTCGATCTTGCTGACGATACGGCGGGCGTTGAGCAGCATCTTATGCCGACCGATGACGGGGAAGTCATGCTCCACCGCGTAGCCATCGAAACTCTGGTCGCGCGGCAAGATGGTTTCCAGCAGTTCGCGCAATTTGGGGATGTCCCACTGGCGATTGCCCAGATCATAAATCTGGTGACCCACGGTATTCTCCTGCGCAACACCGAAGTCCCGGCAGAACGAACGGTTGACGGAGATGACTTTTAGCTGGTTGTCCAGCACGACGAGCGGCTCGCGCACCGTATCGACGATGCTTTCGGCCAGTATTCGCGCATCCTGCGCCAATGCCTCGGCTTGGATGCGCGGGCTGATGTCGGTGAAGGTGAGCACCACGCCGTCGATCACGTTGTCCAGTGTGCGGTAGGGCTGGATGCGCACCAGATACCAGATGCCGCTGACGGTGCGCACCTCGCGTTCCCACGGCACCAGTGTATTGAGTACGGTCTGAGCCTTGGCCAGCAGGTCTTCGTCTTCGATCTCCGATTTGACATCGCCCAGCGGACGGTCCACGTCGGTGGCGACAAGCCGATAGATCCGTGTCACATCCCGGTGAAACGCCGGATGACCAGATGCTCGTCGAGGAAGATGGTGCCTGATGTTGTCGAGCAGATTCTTCATGTCGTTCTGCATGCCGGCCAGCTGCTCGATCTTGGATTGCAATTCCGCATTCACCGTGATCAATTCCTCGTTGAGGGACTGTAGTTCTTCCTTGGAGGTCTCCAGCTCTTCATTGGTGGACTGGAGTTCTTCGTTGGAAGCCTGTTGCTCCTCAATCGTGGCTTGCAGATTCTCTTTTGTACAGGCTAGCTCACGTTCCAGTTGTTCCACCCGCTGGTGCCCAGTTGCCTCCTATGCCCCTTTGCCGCGCCACGTCTTGCCATGCTCGGTCAGGCCGGGTGCAGGACGCGCCACGTCCTGAAAACTCACCAGCAGCAATTTTTCGCCGCTGTCCGGGGTGAGCAGTATGCGCACGTTGAGATTCACGACTTGGAAATGGCCGTTGGTCTTGACCGATACTTCACGGCTCTGGAACGCCGCATTCTGGTCGGCCGATTCTGAATCGGCGGCAGCGAGAAGAAGTGCCGCGCGCAATTTCAGTTGCAGTCCCTCGCGCGCCATCTCAATCACGTTGAGCGTTGGCTGCCCGGGTGCCGGACGCAGGTAACGACCGGTGTCGCCATGCACAAAGAGGATGTTGCCCTTCACGTCCGTTACCACCGAGGCAGGCGCGTAGGATTGGAGCAGCGCCCGTTTGGTCAGTTCGGCAAAGTTGATTTCCTTGATCTTTTTTACCGCTTCCTCGGTTCCTTTCATGTCGGCGTGTTTAGTCCATACCAGTCCTCCGTCCATCACTGCGCGGGTGGAAGTAATGCTGCCGGTAGCCCGGTAGAATTTCCATTTGCGGTTGAGCGGCGCGAACAGACCGGTGTGGCTGGCGATGCTTTCCGAGGGGGAAAGGAACAGCACGCCGCCCGGCTTCAACGCGTAGTGAAAAGCAGGGATCAGGTGGTTCTGGATTTCCGGCTCCAGATAGATCATCAGGTTGCGGCACTGAGCAGATCGAGCCTGGTGAAGGGCGGGTCCTTGATGACGTTCTGGGTGGCGAACACCACCATCTCGCGGATATTCTTCTTCACCCGGTAGCCTGAGTCCTCCTTGGTAAAGAAGCGGCGCAACCGCTCCGGATCAACATCCTGGGCGATATTGGGCGGATAGAAACCGGCACGCGCCACGCCGATGGCGTCATCGTCGAGGTCGGTGGCGCAGCCTGCCACCCAGACGCGGAACACGTAGTCCTCCGGTTTGTCCGCGAACAGTTTCGGCAGGATATCCTGCTTCAGTACGGCGAATGCTTCCGCATCGCGGAAAAAATTGGTGACGTTGATCAGCAGTTCCTTGAACAATAATTGCACCTCTGCCGGATGCTCCTTGAGGTAGCGTGCATACACTTCCTTGTCTTCGATATTGTGCATGGACATGCGCCGCTCGATGCGGCGGCCGATGGTGCTCTTCTTGTATTGGGTGAAATCGTGGCCGGTGGCGCTGCGCAACTGCATCAGGATGCGATTCAGTCCGCTGGTTACGGTTGGGAGTGGCGGCGGCGGTTGGTTCAGGGCACGTATCCCGGACAGCAATGCTTCCGGCATTTTTTCCACCGGCAGGACATGGCTGGCATAACCGGCCTGGATGACACTGTTCGGCATGCCGTCGTATTTCGCCGAAGCCGGTTCCTGTACCAGCGAGACGCCGCCCGACCCGAGTATTGCGCGCAGCCCCAGCGTGCCGTCGGTGCCGGTGCCGGAGAGAATGATTCCGATAGCCTGTTCGCCCTGATCCTCGGCCAATGAACGCAGAAAGGCATCGATCGGCATGCGTTGTCCGCGCGGTTGGTCCGGCACGCTCAGTTGCAGCACGCCATGGAAAATCGCCATGTCGCGATTGGGCGGGATCACGTAGACGCAGTCGGGCGCTACCTTCATCTGGTCTCGTGCCTCGACCACCGACATGGTGGTGGTGCGCTGCAAAATTTCGGTCAGAATGCTGACGTGGTCAGGATCAAGGTGCGACACCAGCACGAAAGCCATGCCGCTGTCGGGCGGAACATTGCGGAAGAACTGTTCGAATGCCTCGAGGCCGCCTGCGGAAGCGCCCAGGCCGACGATGGGGAAGCCGGTGCTGTGCGTCCCTTGTGGTTCCGGTGGGGATTGCGGGGAAAGTTACAGGGAAGGTTCCGGGGCAGGTTTCTTAACAACCTTCGGAGCTTTGCCGGCATCTTTCTGCGCCTGGTTCTTTTTGGCAACCACGATGTATCCTTTGCGTGTGACTGGTACGATTCAGGGCGAAGAATACTCCAGTTAGTCCAAGATGGAATCAGAAAAATGCCATGCCGCAGCACGCAAATCGTGTCGCACAACCGTTGGCTGCGGTGCATGTATCTGGCGAAACAAAAAGGGCGGCCATTTCAGGGCAGATGAATCCGTCCACTTCAGGGGCGCGTTTGACATACGGCCAGTTCATCCCATTCCGTCGTATACCGTTTTGACACATTCTGTCTGCGCATGGACCAGGACTTGTCTATTCCTTCGCCCAGGAACTTTATCGTTCCGCTGCCCATGCTGCGGTTGATGCGATCCAGTGCCCGCATCAGTGCATGTGATTTTTCCTGGCCGGGCACATCATCGAACAAGGTATGCGGCCTGGAAGAAGCGGGGATGATTTCGGTCAACATGATTCCCGCCTTTTGATAGGCATAACCGCTCCGGTAGATCCGGCGTAATCCATGCAAAGCCGCATGACCAAACAGGCGTGTATCGTCGGTCGGTTCGGGCAACGGCATCAGGATGGTTTGCTGGTATTGCGGGTCCCGCTCCTTGTGCGGATTGGTGCGGATATAGACCTGGATGCCGCTGGCCAACGATCGCTGTTGCCGCAACTTTTCAACCGCACGGGTGGTATAGGCGATCACAGCCTGTTCCAGATCGGGGAGGTGCGAGGTCAATGTTCCGAATGAGCGGGAACAGATGATCTGCTGCTTTGCCGGCGCAACATCATCCAATTCCAGGCAGGCCACGCCGTTCAGTTCTTCGACGATGCGCTCGAATACCACGCTGAATCTTGCGCGGAGCTGTTTGGCCGGGGTGCGTTGCAGGTCAAGCACGGTATGGATTCCGATCTCATTCAGTTTGTCCGTGCTGCGCCTGCCCACGCCCCATACCTCGCCGACATCGATGGCGGCGAACAGGCCACTCAGTTCTGTCTCCGTCATCCCATTGAAGTCGCATACCCCGCCAAACCGCGGATTTTTCTTGGCCACATGATTGGCGAGTTTGGCCAAGGTCTTGCTGGATGCGATGCCCACGCACACCGGAATGCCGACATATTGCATGACGGTCTGGCGGATCTGCCGGGCATAGACGGTGTGATTGACGGGGATGCCGGTCAGGTCGAGAAAAGATTCATCTATCGAGTAGATCTCCTGACTCGGGCTGAACCGGGACAGCAGCGACATCACGCGGTTGGAGAGATCGGCATACAGGCTGTAATTGGATGAGCGGGCGATGATGCCGTGCTGCCTGGCGAGGGCCTTCAGTTGAAACCACGGGACCGCCATCTTCAGCCCCAAGTCTTTCACTTCCTGTGAGCGCGATACCACGCAACCGTCGTTGTTGGAGAGAACCACGACTGGTTTGCCCTCCAGCCCGGGCTGGAATAACCGTTCGCAGGAGACGTAGAAATTGTTGCAATCCACCAGCGCGATGGCGCGTTGCATGATTTATACCTTGTGCACATTCCATTGCACCACGCCCCAGATGGTGAAGTCCTGTTCCGGTTTGATCACAACCTCGGGATAGTCCGGGTGGGCAGCACGCAGCACTTTTCCTTGCGGGGTATACAGCAACTGCTTGACCGTGAATTCACCGTCAATCACGGCAACCACGACGCATCCATGGCTTGCAGCTACCGCACGATCCACGATCAGCAGGTCACCGTCAAAGATACCCAGGTCGCGCATGGAGTGTCCCGACACGCGCATGAAGAATGTGGATTCCTTGTTCTGGATCAAATGTTCATCCAGGCTGAGGCGACGTTCGATGTAATCATCCGCAGGGGAGGGAAAGCCTGCTGGCACAGCTTTACGCAACAAGGCTCGTTGTCTTTCAAACATCGACTTGTTGGGATGCGTCATGGAAAGCACGGAGGAAGGGGCAGTGCGCCGCTTCGAGAAGGAAAGGTCAAGGTTGATGCTGGTCATGGCAATGTCGGAAAGAACGAACGTTCTCCGCATCATAGAGAACGAACGTTCTGTTGTCAACCCGATGTGTGCCCCGCTATTTAAGCCAACCCCAGAATACATTGCGTCCTTCCAGTTTGGAGTTGGGCGGGAACGATACAAGGGACATAGCTACGATTGGGCAGCGCAGCCAGAAATAATAATAGGTTAGATTTTTCTAACCCGATTAATTGATGGTGCGCCCGAAGCGATAAATCTGGGCACTGGCAAGAGGTTGTCTTACTGCCTTGAGGTTCCGCTTTCAGGCAGGCAACTAACAAGGGTGAAGGACGGCTTCCGACACTTATGGGACATTCAGTGTTGCGAAAAGCGGACATTCAGCTTACGAGTTGTGGTTAGTTCACCAAACCAGACAATACCAGTAACTGGTTAGTGAAAAACAGCTTTTCTTTGAACTGCAATCGCAT
>JADGRM010000033.1 GCA_017880945.1 Gallionella sp.
GCTCCCAAAGCAGAACCGCGCTCGCTGGAACAGGCCAAGGCCAGCGGAGCCGATATACGCCCGATATCGAGTCCGCAAGAGGCGATGAAAATCGCCAGAGAAAATCCGGAGCGGCAGGTGGTTTTTTTCGTGGCGGGTTTCGAAACCACCACCGCACCAGTGGCGGCGATGCTGATCGAGGGTATTCCGGACAATTTGTTTTTGCTGCTGTCGTGCCGGCTTACCTGGCCTGCTGTCGCGATGTTGCTCGATTCAGGCAAGCCCGGCTTCGACGCATTGATCGCGCCCGGCCATGTCGCCACGGTGATGGGACCGGAGGAATGGGCTTTCGTCGTGGAGCAGCATGCCATCCCCGCTGCGGTCGCGGGCTTTTCGCCGGTGTCTTTGCTTGCGGCGATCTATTCGGTGTTGCGCCAACTGCTCGAAGACGAATGTTTTCTGGACAACTGTTATCCCGAAGTGGTGCGCCCTGGCGGCAATGCAACAGCACAAACACAACTTAAGCAGGCGATGCATGTCAGCGACGCGAACTGGCGCGGCATCGGCATCATCCCGGCTTCGGGTTTCACGCTCGCAACGCGCTTTCAGAAACACGATGCACGCAAGCACTTCGGGGGATTTGAAACGGAAGGACGCAAGCGGGTCGGAGAAATGCCGCCCGGATGCGATTGTGCGCGTGTGGTATTGGGTAAGATCTACCCTAACGAATGCAAACTTTTTGGCACTGCCTGCACGCCGCGCACACCTGTCGGACCCTGCATGGTGTCGGATGAAGGTGCCTGCCGGATCTGGCGGGCGAGCGGAGTGCAGTCTCCCTTAACTACCGCATAACACTTAAGGGCCCTGCTAATCTCTCCTGCCAGATTGAAGGACTCACTGCCATGCACAATTCAACAACCAGCTTCGTTGCCGCTTCCAGATTGGCAGTGGCTTTATTACTCAACGGGTCTCCCAACTCAAAATCGTAGCCGCGAATGCGCAGCAGGAAAGCGGTTGGCGCATCTTTTCCATACACCTGACTATAGGCGTGCAACAACGCGGTCGGGTTCATCGCATGGCTGGTATAGCTGTCGTCTTTTGCAGCGCTGATCTCGGAAAAATCGAACGGCTCTGCGCAGGACATGTCGGCATCGATGAACAGCACCTGATGACATCCATCCAAATCGGTGACGTGCTCGACTTGCAATTGCATGTCGTTCTGGCACTCGACATCGGCAAGATGTAATTTCACAATTCGTCCAATCAGTTCCGGGCCGAGCGCATCGTCTCCGCGCCCGGGATTGCCAAATCCGAACAGCAGCAGTTTTACCATATGGGAATCTCTAAAAATCGACATTTCATCCCAACTGCTGCGTTGCGTAAAAAATTTCTTGCTTACATATAACCCATATGCGGCGCGGCGAAATTTTTTCCGCGCCTTGCATTTGGGCGAACTCTGAATTTTTAGAGATTCCCATGGCACTCAGAGCGTCCGTTCGATCATGCCATTGCTGCCCTTGGTCAGCCGATCAAGCAGTGCACCGTCAGCGTCGAGCAACTCCACCTGCAACGGCATTTTTCCCAAGGCGTGAGTGGCACAGGACAGGCAGGGATCGTAGGCACGCACGGCGACTTCCAGATGGTTCAGCAAGCCTTCGGTGATCTCGTGTCCGTCGAGATATTCATTGGCGACTGAACGCACCGATTCGTTCATCGCCTGATTGTTGCCGGTGGTCGAGACGATCAGGTTGGCTTTTGTTATCAGGCCTTCCTCATCGATCTGATAGTGATGGAACAGGGTGCCGCGCGGCGCTTCGATCACACCGATACCCTCGCGCCGCTTTTCGCCCAAGTCTGCGACCAGATCGGTGCCGGTGATTTCATCATCATGCAGCAACATGTAAATAGCCTCGGCACAATGCAATGCTTCGATCATGCGCGCCCAGTGATAGGCCAGCGTGTCATGCACGAAACCGCCTTGGCCAAATTCCCTGAAGCGTTTGCGCGCCGCTTCTGCCAAGGGTGTTGAAATGAAATTGCAGTTGTTCACACGCGCCAGCGGACCGACGCGATACCAGCCTTGCTCCTTGCCCAGTTCAATCAAGAACGGGAACTTCATATAGCTCCATGGACGCACTTCTTCGCGAATGATTTGCTGATAACCGCGATAATCGAATTGATCGAAAATTGTTGCGCCGCTTGCCGAACGTGCGCGCAAACCGCCGTGATAAATCTCCAACTCTCCGCCGCTGCCGACCATGCTCAGGAAGTTGCTGCGAATGGTAGCGAAATCGCGATGCTCCGGATTTGCGGTGTGGATCTGCTCGTTCAGTGCCAGCGCATCCTGGCTCCAGGCCAGAATGTCTTTGATATCGACCAGCAAGGCATCGCGCTCGGCAATGCTGAGTATCTTGTTCATGCCGCCCGGCACGGTGGCCGTGCCGTGGATGCGCTTGCCGGCGATCGCCGCGATGACCTGTTGCCCATACTTGCGCAGTTTCACGCCTTTCAGGGCGAGTTCAGGATATTTATCCAGCACGCCCACGATGTTGCGTTGCGCCGGATTGCTGCCGAAGCCGAACAACAGATCGGGGGAAGACAGATGGAAAAAATGCAGCGCGTGCGACTGCAGGGTCTGGCCGAAATGCAGCAGGCGGCGCAGCTTTTCAGCCGTGGGCGTGAGTCGCTCCACGCCAACCAGTTGGTCCACCGCCTTGGCTGCCGCCAGTTGATGGCTGACCGGGCAAATCCCGCACAGGCGTTGCACCAAGAACGGCACTTCCCAGTATGGACGGCCCTGAATGAATTTCTCGAAGCCGCGAAACTCGACGATATGGAAGCGTGCTTCATGGATATGATTTTCATCATCCAGTAGCAGCGTGATCCTGCCGTGCCCTTCAACGCGCGAGATGGGATCGATGGCAACGCGTCTGAGGTTTGACGGGTGACCTTGGTTGGATGGAGATGTCGCGTTCTGTTCCATTGCGGGATACCTTCAATCGTAATGCAGGAGTTTTTTCGGGAGCGCGGGTTCCCGGCCTTCCAGCAGATCGCCGAGCACGCTCAGAAATTCATCGGCGGACGGCGGACATCCAGGCAGGTAATAATCCACATGCACCAACTCATGCAGAGGACGCACTTTGTCGAGCAGCAATGGCAACTCCACATCATTAGGAATCTGCGGATTCTCCACGCCGACCCCGTTCAGAAAAGCTTCTTCCAGACATTCGCGTAAAGTGAAATGGTTGCGCATCGCGGGCACTCCGCCGTTGATGGCGCAGGCTCCGACCGCGATGAGAATCTTGCAGTTGTCACGGAACTCGCGCAGTACATGCACATTGTCCGTGTTGCACAGCCCGCCCTCGACCAAGCCGATATCGCAAGGGCCGCAATGTTTGATGTCGGTCAGCGGTGAGCGATTGAGCTCGACATGTTCCAGCAGGGCCACCAGACGTTCATCCATATCGAGGAACGACATATGGCAGCCGAAACAACCGGCCAGCGATGTGGTAGCGATCCTGATTTTACTCATCGGTATGCCTCACATTAACGTGAAACTCGCGTAGCGATTCGTTTGCTCCCTCGCCCGCTTGCGGGAGAGGGTTGGGGACAGGGAAACGGGCATGACGAGTTTCATCATCAGGTGTGGCATATTTACCATGCCCGTTAGCCAGGATGACTTTTTCCAAACCAATCTCGCCGACTTGGTGCAGGTCAAAAGTGCGCCGTCCGATCGGCACTTCATAGCCATGTTCCTTGATCAGGATTGCGCCTACCGGACAAATGTGTGCCGCCATATCGTTCGTTTCGAGATCGCTATCCACCAGCTTGCCGCTGGATGAATTTACGATCAGATGCGCAGTTATGCCGCGTCCGGCGATGGCGAACACATTCTTGCCATCCACTTCGCGGCTGGCGCGCACGCACAGCTCGCAAAGTATGCAACGGTCGCGGTCCAGCATGACAGTCGGATGCGACGCATCCACTTCGCGGCGCGGGAAGAACTGCGGGAAATGCCCGTCCAGCATACCCAGATGATAGGCCATCGCCTGCAGTGTGCAGTCACCGCTTTTTTCGCAGGAAGGGCAAATATGATTGCCTTCGATGAACAGCATTTGCGTGATGGTCTTGCGCACTTCATTCAGGGCTGGCGTGTTGTTGCTGATCTGCTGCCCGGCTACGGCGGGCGTGGTGCAGGCCGACACGCTCCTGCCGTCGATATCGACTGAAAATTTTGTCTGTACCCGGCGATCCGAGTTGTGAAACGACACACCTCTGCTGCCGATATCGACGACACAGAGCTTGCAACTGCCATGCGGCGTGAGTCCGGGACGATGGCACAGATGGGGAATATAAACACCGGCTGAAAATGCCGCATCCATGATGGTCTGCCCAGCCTCGAAAGTAACAGGCTGACCGTCGATGTATATCGTATTGTGGGTGATGGTGTTTGCTTCTTCGCCCATGTTAGTTCCTCTAAGTTTTAATCACACGATTAAACAATTTGTAGGTCGGGTGGAACCCGACCTACAATTCTTGTTCAAGATGCGCTTCCGCATCATCGCGAAGTGTAATCAGCCGCGCTTCTTCGAGCGCTTCGTCCAGATTGAAATTCGGTTCAAAATTGCGGTGTGCCAAACGCTGTTCAAAAATCTGCGGGAAACGCTGCAAACCATCCAGAATCGGATTCGCCGCAGTCTGGCCCAGCCCGCAATGCGAGCGGCGTTTGACCAGCGCACCAGTGCGTTTCATTTCATCCAGATCATAAGGTGTGCCATGGCCGCTGGCGATCTTGTCCAGACCATTTTTGAGCAGCGTCGTACCCACCCGGCAAGGTGTACAGAAACCGCAACTTTCATGGGCGAAGAAATGCGCAAAATTGACGATTATTGCCAGGAGGTCGCGTCCCTGACCAAATACCATGAACGAACCGCCGGTGGGCAAATCCTCAAAGCCAAGTTTGCGATTGAATTTCACCGGGTTAATCAGCGTGCCGGAAGGGCCACCGACTTGCACCGCTTGAACATCCTTCGCGCCGCAATCATCCAGCACTTGTTGAATGCTGACGCCGAATGGATATTCATAAATTCCAGGTGCCGCGCAGTCACCGCTGACACTCAAAATTTTGCTGCCCGCCGATTTTTCCGTGCCCACTGCTCTGAACCATGTACTGCCGCGCAGCGCAATATGAGCGGCGGCGGCAAATGTTTCCACATTGTTGACCACGGTAGGTTGACCGAGATAGCCATGTGTCACCGGAAATGGCGGACGATTGCGCGGCACCCCGCGCTTGCCTTCCAGTGATTCGATCAGCGCCGATTCTTCGCCGCAGATGTAAGCACCCGCCCCGACTACGATCTCGATGTCGAAATTGAATCCAGGCTGACCGAGAATGCTGGAACCCAACAAACCCAGTTCGCGACGGTGCGCCAACACGGCTTGCAACTGCGGCAACAGGTAGCGATACTCGCCGCGCAAATAGAGAAAACCCTGTTCTGCGCCGATTACAAAAGCGCATACGGTCATTCCTTCGAACACCGCATCGGCATGGCTATGCAACAGGATGCGATCCTTGAACGTGCCGGGCTCGCCTTCATCTGCATTGCAAACCACATAGTGCGCGGCACCCTGTGCCTCGCGACAAAATTTCCATTTCATGCCGGTACTGAATCCTGCGCCACCCCGTCCGCGCAGCTCTGACTGGGTGATTTCGGCCAGCGTACCATCAATGTTGCGCGCCAACATCGCACGCATGCCATCACCCGCGGCAAAATCATTCTTGAGCAACAAACTGCTGTTACGGATATTGTCGTCAATGCGAAACCATTCGGCAGGCCAGTTCGCAAGTGGCGTCTCAGTTTCAACCAGATCGGCGATGCGCATGATCTTGCCTGCATCGAGACGGGGGATCGGCGTGCCGTTAACCAGCATAGCGGCACCGTGATCACACATGCCGATGCAGGAGGTTTCGTCTACGCTGACCAATCCATCGGCACGCGTTTTGCCGGCAACCACACGCAGGTGATGACAGAGCATGTGCAGCAGGTTTTCGCCGCCTGCCTTGTACCCGCAACTGGTGCAATTGCTGAGCAGAATGTTATAACTTCCGCGCGGAGTTCCGTAAAAAAAGGAATAGAACTCGACTACCGATTCCACCTGGCTGATCGGCAAGCCAAGATGGGAGGCGATTTTACAGACAGCTTCGTGGGAGATATGCAGGAACTGTTGTTGCAGCGCATACAAAATATGCAGCAAGTGATTGGATTGCGAGTAAGCATCTGCAATAACCGCATTTATCTGCTCGGCTGTGACTGTCCGATTTAGTGAGCTCATGGCTAATCTTCCTTTACATGTTCCCTCATTACAAATTCAAGAGCAGATGGAAGGGTGCCGATAGGATAAAAGTAACTCAATTTGCGTGAACAGAGTTCTGTGTATCCTTCGGGCTGGACCAGCTGGTTCATTCCAATCGGGGATGTATCTTAACACCTTGATGATTTGATGCTACCGTGTGGCGTCTGCTTTCAGGAAATTCAAGTTCATGACCCTACCTGCTAAGGACCATTCCCCGGAATAAAGACATATTAGAGACCATTCTTGCGCGGCGTTTCGAACGCGCTTATGCGCCGGATGAAGTGGCACTGATCGTTGCGGGTGTGCGTCGCGGAGAAACCCCTGCCTCTTCATGGAAGGATCCTTCGATTCTTAGCTGGAAACAATGAGCCGCAACGCTTGCGACTATCTTTCAGTAAAAATTACGACTGTCTATGGCCCCTTTACCCGTCGCGTCTTTGCGGCCAATGGCGAGTCGGGAAGCATGACCGTCATTGACTCTGCCAAAAACGAAATTCTTGCCACGGTCATCGTCGGCGGCAAGCTCAAATGCATGGTGGTGGATGGCAAGGGCATGCTCTATGTGAATGGTCGAGGACCAGAACGTCTTGGCCGTCGTTGATACCGTGACGCTTTCGTTGGTTGCACGGTACGACCTGTCGGCGAGTTGCAACGAGCCTGCCGTGTTGGCCACCGACCCCGCGACGGAGCGACTGTTCGTCGGCTGCCGCAACTGGAAGATGGTGGTGGTGTCAGGGAAAACCGGGGGAATCCTGGCGACTGTGCTTATCGGCAAGGGTTGCGATGCCCCGGCTTACGATAGCGAATTGCGGCTCGCATTCAGTTCGAACGGCGAAGGGACTCTTACGATAATCTCGGCCGACACCTACATGGTCATGCAGACGCTAGCCACCCAGCCGACAGCGCGCACCTTGGCACTCGACGGTGGCAGCCACCGCCACCGTATCTATACCGTCGCCGCGGAGATCGAAGTGCCGGGTGCCGCGGGTGTCAGGCCACGACTGAAACAGGGCACGTTCACGTTGTTGACGGTATCGCGATAGTCCAGAAACTTTAAGAATATGTCGTATCTTGGTCTGTCAGTGCCAAGAGTCAACTGAGAGTTGTGAACGACTGATTTGGGTCGCAACAGATATTGTGGTATGGCTGGTTTGTGCTAAGCGGACAGTCACGCATTTTCCGCATAGCGGTCGCTCGTAATGTGAAGTTTCAACACTATCCCAGTCTGGTAATTTCATCCGCAGCAGATTAGTACGTCACATCGCATACACGCACAGTCAAGATTCAATTTGCAGTGATGGTCAATTTTGACTGCGCGTCAACTCCCTGCGGGTCTGGTTGGTGCAACATTGCAGTGATATATTAAAATGATTATTACTGGGGGATGTCAACACGACGATATTTGCAAGGCCTGGGCATCGTGGACGAACGCATGCTGATCCTGGTGGACATCGAGAAGCTGATCACCAGCCGCGAGATGGAATTGGTCGAGACAACGGTCGCCTGACGGTTGATAATGCATTAATCGAAGGAGATTAAAATGGTATTCGCAAGCATGAAGATTAGTACCAGGCTGGCTTCAGGTTTCGGGGCTGTGATTGTATTGTTGGCAATCATCACCACGATCAGTACCTTGGAGATGATCACCCTGAAACATGATGTTGATGATCTGGTTAGTGACAAATTCGCCAAGACATCTTTGGCCAACAACATCATCCTCAACAACAATGTGATCGCCCGCGCCATGCGCAATAGCTTGCTGGTAAAAGGCAAGTCGGACATTGCCAAGGAACTCGACCGGATCGCTGTTTCGACCAGGACGATCAAGGAGGACCTGAACAAAACTTGAGGCCAAGATCCAATCCGAAAAAGACAAAGCACATTTCAATGATGTGGTAAATGCGAGCACCAAATACGCAGTAACGAAAGAACGTTTTATTAAGCTGGTATCTGCTGGCAAGCGCAAAGATGCAATAGATTATTTGCTGAGTGATGTGAGCCCATCACAAGAAACCTACATTGGCACTGTCAGCAAACTGATTGATTCCCAGACCCGGTTAATGGAGGAAACGGGAAAAATAGCTGGTCAGCAAGTCAGTATCTCCATGACCCAGGTTATCGTCATGGGATTAATTGCCTTGCTGTCTAGCGTGGCTATCGGTTTTTTGATTACCCGTTCCATCACCCGCCCCTTGCTGGAAGCGGTAGAAGTGGCCATCGCAGTGGCACAGGGCGACCTGACTCAGCGCTTCGAGGTAACAAGCAAGGACGAAACCGGACAATTGCTGCAAGCACTAAACATCATGCAAGACAACCTGCGTGCAATTATCGGCAACGATGTGGGGCGTGTGCTCAAAGCCCTGTCACGCGGCGACCTGACCGAAAGGATCACCAAGGATTACCCAGGCACCTACGGGCAACTCAAGGATGATGCCAACAGTACCGTGGAGAAGCTGATGGAAATCATTGCCCAGGTAAAATTCTCTACCGACATGATCACCGCTGCCGCACAGGAGATCCCGGCGGGCAACAGTAACCTGTCACAACGCACCGAAGAACAAGCCTCCAGTCTGGAAGAGACCACATCCAGCATGAGTGAGCTTCTCTCTACCGTGCGTCGGAATACTGAAAGCGCAAGGCATGCGAATCAACTGGCTCAAGGTACCAGTGATATCGCGGAGCAAAGCGGTAAAGCGGTGCAAATGTTGGTGGCAACCATGACCACCATCAATGAATCGTCAAGGAAGATCGAGGATATTATCAGCGTAATAGACGGGATTGCCTTTCAGACCAACATTCTGGCACTGAACGCCGCCGTGGAAGCGACGCGCGCCGGTGATCAGGGACGTGGATTCGCGGTGGTGGCCGCTGAGGTGCGCAGCTTGGCGCAACGGTCTGCCGCTGCGGCCAAGGAAATCAAGCTACTTATTAGCGAGTCTGTGGAAAAGGTAAGTGTTGGCTCCAGGCAGGTAAAGGAGGCAGCAGATGAGATAAGCGATGTTGTCACCTCAGTGCAGTTGGTGGCATCACTCATGAAGGATATTACTGCCGCCACTGCAGAACAAGGCATGAGCATCGAACAAGTCAACACCGCGATCACCCAGATAGATTCCGTGACGCAGCATAACGCCGCGCTGGTGCAAGAGGCTGCGGCTGCCGCCGAATCGATGCAGGAACAGTCGGACGCACTGAATGTTGTGGTGAGCACATTCAAGCTGGACGAGCGCAGGGAAGGCGCAGCGGTAGTCGGGTATGTCGCGCAACCACAGAAGACGAAAGCAGCCCCCAGGAAGGAGCGCAAGCTGACCATAGCCAAGCCGGACAAGGACGAAGACTGGAAAGAGTTTTAGCCATCCGGACAGGATGGCGCGCCCGAAGCGATAAATCTGGGCACTGGCAAGAGGTCGTCTTACTGCCTTGATGTTCCGCTTTCAGGCAGGCAATTAACGAGGGTAAAGGACGGCTTTCGACACATTACAGTCACTCGAGATTCCAGAAAGCGGTCGTTGGTTAGACAATGGTTGCTGAAGCAGTCTAGAATTCTTTCCAATCGCTGTCCGCATTCTCTTGGGATTTGACCAGCTTGCGCTCCTTTCTGTACGGCGCCACTGGAGTCGATACTTGTGATGTAACCACCGATTTGGCAGCAGCGGACTTCACGCTTTCCTTAGATCCTTCCAGCTTGAACGCACTCACTGCTTCCATCAGAGTGACTGCTTGTTCCTGCATAGCTTCGGCGGCGGCGGCGGCTTCTTCCACCAGCGCGGCGTTTTGCTGCGTCACGTTGTCCATTTGAACTATTGCTTGATTGACTTCCTCGATGCCCGCACTCTGTTCCTCGGAGGCGGCAGCAATCTCGGCCATGATGTCGGTGACGCGTTTGACCGCAATGACGATCTCGCTCATCGTTGCCCCGGCCTGGTCCACCTGCCTGGAACCGGCATCCACTTTGCCTACCGAATCGGCTATCAGGGTCTTGATCTCTTTTGCTGCTGCAGCCGAGCGTTGCGCCAGGTTGCGCACCTCTGCCGCCACCACCGCGAAGCCGCGTCCCTGCTCGCCGGCGCGTGCCGCTTCCACCGCGGCATTCAAGGCCAGGATATTGGTCTGGAAAGAGATGCCTTCGATCACGCTGATGATATCCGTGATCTTCCTTGAGCTGGCACTGATTGAGGCCATGGTCTGCACCACTTCACTCACCGCCTGCCCGCCCTTGACCGCGATGTCCGATGCGTTGGCCGCCAGCTGGTTGGCGTGCTTGGCGTTCTCCGCGTTCTGTTTCACGGTCGAGGTCAGCTCTTCCATGCTGGAAGCGGTCTCTTCCAGGCTGGAGGCCTGTTCTTCGGTGCGTTGCGACAGGTCGCTGTTGCCTGTCGCGATCTCCCTGGAGGCGGTGGTTATCATGTCGGTGCTATTGCGCACCACGTTGACGATAACGCCCAGGTTTTCATTCATGTCCTTCAGCGCTTGCAGCAATTGCCCAGTTTCATCCCTGGAGTGGGATTCAATCCTCACGGACAGATCCCCTTCGGCTATGCGGTTAGCCACACCCACTGCTTCATCCAACGGAAAAACGACAAATCTTCGCACCACCCACCTGATAAGGAAAAACAGTATGAATTGCACCACTATCTGGCCAACGACCAGCCACAGAATGATGCTGTGCAGTTTATTGAAATCGGATGTCAAATCAATATCGATATCGGATGCGCCGTTGACGCTGCCAACTTCGACGGTATGACAATTCAGGCAATCCGTACCATGGAAATTGTGGCTGACAATATAAGGGGTGACCGCACGGAATACGGGCATGCCGTTCCGGTCTTCAAGGAAATAGGATGGTTTTTTGGATTCAATCGCCGTCCTTTCCACATCATCCTTGATTTGCTCTTCAGGCAACCCCGGGCCAAATTGCCTGATAACCTGTTCGGCACGTACAAGTCTCAGTCCGACGATATTTCCAGAACTGGAAATCTTCTTGATCAACAGTTTTCTATTTTCGGGCACGCTGATCTCCCCGGTTTCCATCAGCATGTTTGCGCTATCAATCACTGCGTTGGCAATTCCTTCGGCACGCAGCTGCACTGAATCAAGAATGATTGTTTTGATGGAATGGGAAAGAACAATGGTCGCAATCGTGAACAGCACCAATATGAAGGAATGAACCACGATCTGTATCTTGGCCTGCAACCCGAAATTACTGAACAACGATAAGTCTGCTGCATTTTTCATAGTGTGATTGCTTGGTTTTGGCAACAACCTAATAAATTTTATCAGGATGGAATTTTAACACTATCAGGCAGCTCAGGAATTACATCCTGTTTCTGCAGGTCTGTAGGTGTTCCCTATGCAGAAAATGTGTGGAAGTCTGCTCTTGGCACCGAACTGACCATCGAGCCTTGTAGTAGCTTACTCGAAAGCGGTCATCGAAGTTTTACATCCAGCAGGATATTTTGGCCACTCGTTTGCAGACGCTGATGACTTGCAGTAAAGGCGATGACAAAGGCACGGCCATGATTGTTCGGAACGCCGTGGTGATGATGGCCCTCACTATGCAAGTGCCCGCCGTAATCGTGTATTAGCGGCTCCAGTTGACGCGCAGCAGGTTCTGCTCCGGGTTGTGGTGGAACTCCAGTTCACCTTGGTAGGCATGGTGCAGCGCCTCACCGATGCCACGCGCCAGATGAATGTCGGTGGTGGTCACCACGGTACCGTGTTCAGTCTTCTCAATGGCCATGATGCGCTGCAACGGATGCTCAGCCTTTTCCTTCGCTTCCAGATGTTGCATCAGGTGCAGAATCTCCTGTTCGTGTGTTGCGAAAAATTCCCCGGCCAATGACACATATCCCGCAGGGAAATGATCGCGTAACCGATGGCAGGCCGGGCAGCTCGTCTGATGTGCATCCTTCGGCTTGGCCAGCCACTGCCAGCGACCAGCGTGGAATACTGCGCCGCAGTCAGGACAGACTGTCGGCTCGCGAAGTTTGCCCTTGGTCTTGTAGCTGTCCATTGCCGTTTCCAGCAATCGCTGGTCGCGGCGGATAGGATGGAAGCCAGCAGGTTGTGATTGTTTGGTCATGGTCGTCTCCCTGAATTGAACAGTGCCATTTCCTCAGCACGAGTTAAGCATAGCAGCTAATCTGGCAGAGGGAAAATACTATGCTTTCCGTTGGCATGCTGGATGTCAGCAATTGGCACATTACGGCATTTCGCCAGTATCTGCTTGTATGGTTGGGGTGGTGGTATCGGCTTTTTTCTGCAATAGTAATAGTAAAGAAGCCGGGGTGGAGGGGCCAGTGGCTGCATCTGCTCTCCCAACCGAGAGACAGACGCCAAAAGAGTCTCCCTACCCACACCGCGCAGCGTCGATGAGGAATCTAGCGGCTATGACCGCCGATTTGACCGCAAGCTAACGCAGGTGTGTCCACCCCCAGCAACCTTTATCTTAACCATGGGAGATACATCATGCAAACCCCAACCCAAGCACTCAATATCGGCGCCGATATCGCCAAGGACGAGATCGTCGTGGCCTGTTCGGAGGGCAGCTTGCGAACGCGCAAACTCGCGAATCAGCGCACCGCGTTGCTGGCCTTTCTCAAGGGCCTTCCTCCTGGCAGTCGCATCGGCATGGAATCCACCGGCATCTACCACGAGTTATTTGC
>JADGRM010000196.1 GCA_017880945.1 Gallionella sp.
AACTAGCCATCCCACTAAGCAACCATAAGACGGTTGCCAAGTGGTTGGTTATAAGCTGGCAAACGACGCCAGCCAAGTCGCTGGTTATGTTTGAGCACGTAGTGCGAGTTCCGCAGCCGCCTGACCAGACGAGCAACGCAGGGTACCCCGCAGGGGCGGCAAACCGGGGTCGCCTTTTCTTTGGTTACTTTATTTTGGCGAAGCAAAAGAAAGTGACTGATAGAACTACTAGCCATCTGACTAACCCAGCAAACGACGCTGGGTTAGTCATTGGTTATAGCCGCCGGTCTACCACCGGCGACGTTGTTTTGGATTGAATGGTAGGAGCGGGCCCCTACAACAACTCGACAACCACTGGTGCATGATCCGAAGGCCGCTCCAGTTTGCGCGGTGCCTTGTCGATCACACAACTTTTACACTGCCCCACCAGCGGCTCGCTGATCAGAATATGGTCGATGCGCAAACCGTGGTTGCGGCGGAACGCCATCATCCGGTAGTCCCACCAGGTGAAGGATTTTTCCGCCTGTTCGAACAGGCGGAAGCTGTCGTGCAGGCCGAGCTTGATCAGGTTCTGGAAATGGATGCGCTCGGCTTCGCTGACCAGCACATTGCCTTGCCAGAGCACCGGGTCATGCACGTCGCGGTCTTCAGGCGCGATGTTGTAGTCGCCCAGCACCACCAGTTTCGGATAGCGCGTCAGCTCTTCCTTCAGCCAGTTGCGCAACGCATTGAGCCAACCCAGCTTGTAGTAATACTTGTCGGAATCGACAGCCTGCCCGTTGGGCACATACACACAAACTACGCGCACATCGTTGAAAGTAGCGGCGATGACGCGCTTCTGTTCGTCGGCATGATCGGGGATGCCGAACTGCACATCGCCGGCCGGTCCGCGGCCCAGGATCGCCACGCCGTTATAGGTCTTCTGCCCGCTGAATACGCTGTGATAACCCGCTGCCTGCAATGCTGCCTGCGGAAAATCCTCGTCCTGCTGTTTGGTTTCCTGCAAGCACAGCACGTCGACCGGATTCGCGGCGAGCCAATCCAGCACATGCGGCAGGCGCACTTTCAGCGAGTTGACGTTCCACGTTGCCAGCTTCATTGCACAGCCGGTTCGTCTGGAGTGGTCTGATCCTTGGGAACGGGAGGTGTCGCGGGAGGCGCTGGCGGTGCGATGCGCTGGCGATAACTTGCGGTCTTCGGATAGCCGGCGATATCGAGTTCGCTGTTCCATGCGGATTCTGAAAATCCGCTCAGGTAATTCTTACCAACCTGAATGGTAGGCGAATTATTGCTGCCTGATAGTTTTTGGAAAGCCTCAATTTCACTTTTGGTTTTCAGCAGTTTTTCGCCGAACGGGACACCACGTTTGTTCAGCAAACTGCGAGCTTGGACACAAGGTTCGCCGCAGATTTCCCCAACATACAAGGTGACCGGAAAATTCTGCTGAGCGCGGCGCGTTTCGTATGGCAGGTCTTCATTCTGTGCCGGCGGCTCGCTGGAAGGTTTTATGCGCTCGACATCGGTGGCATCTGCAGGAGGGACATCGCTGTAATGCACCCTGCCAGCCTTATCCACCCAGCGGAATAATTCGCCCGCTTGAACGCCCGACGGCATGATCGACAGACAGGCCAACAACAATACAATGCGTTTCATTTCTCCTCCACTACGAGGTCTCGAGCAAGCCATTATGTCTTAACAGCGCGTCCAGACTGGGTTCCCGGCCACGGAATGCCGCGAACGATTGCATCGCACCGCGGCTGCCGCCCATCGCCAGTATCTCGCTGCGGAAGCGCGCACCAACATCGGGGTTCAGCACGCCGTTTTCCTCGAACATGCTGTAGGCATCGGCAGACAACACCTCCGCCCATTTGTAACTGTAATAACCCGCCGCATAGCCGCCGGAAAAGATGTGCGAGAAGCTGTGCGGGAAACGCTGGAACGCGGGCGGGATCAATACCGCCACCTCGGCGCGGACTTCGTCGAGCAATTGCAATATCGACTTGCCGCCTCCCGCTTCGAAGTTGCTGTGCATCAGCATATCGAACAGCGAGAACTCGATCTGCCGCAATGTTTGCAAGCCGCTCTGGAAATTCTTCGCGGCCAGCATCTTGTCGAACAATTTGCGGGGCAAAGTCTCACCCGTTTCGGAATTTCGAGTCATGCCATGCACCACGTCCCACTCCCAGCAGAAATTCTCCATGAACTGGCTGGGCAATTCGACCGCGTCCCATTCCACACCGTTGATGCCGGACACGCCCAAGTCTTCCACTTCGGTGAGCAGATGATGCAGGCCGTGACCGAATTCGTGGAACAGCGTGATCACCTCGTCATGGGTGAACAGGGCGGGTTTACCGCCGACAGGCGGAGAGAAGTTGCAATTCAGATAGGCGACCGGTGTCTGAATACCCTTTTCCAGACGGCGACGTGTAATCACATCGTCCATCCACGCCCCGCCGCGCTTGCTGTTGCGCGCATACAGGTCGAGATAGAACTGGCCGACCAGTTGTCCTTGCACATTTCTGATGTCGAAGAAGCGCACGTCGTCATGCCAGACTGGTGCGCTGGCCGGCTTGATCTGCAAACCGTACAGCGTCTCTACCAGTTTGAACATGCCGGGCAGCACCGCATTTTCGGGGAAATACTGCTTCACTTCCTGTTCGGAAAAGGCGTAACGTTGCTCGCGCAGCTTTTCGCTGGCATAGCCCACATCCCAGGATTGCAAATCTGAAATCCCCAGTTCGGTTCGCGCGAATTCGCGCAGCTCGGCCAGATCTTTTTCAGCGAAGGGCCGCGCGCGTTGCGCCAATTCGCGCATGAACTCGACCACTTGTTGCGGCGAGTTCGCCATCTTGCTCGCCAGCGACAATTCGCCGTAGTTGGCGAAACCCAACAACCTGGCTTCTTCGCCACGCAACTTGACGATCTCATCCATCAACGCGGTGTTATCGAACTCCGGTTTGCCAAACTCGCTGGCTCGTGTGCCGTAGGCTCGATACATCTTCTCGCGCAACGCACGATTGTCGGCGTATTGCATCAGCGGACCATAGGACGGGGCTTTTAAAGTAAATAACCAGCCTGGCTTGCTAGCCGCTTGGGCGGCTTCCTGTGCCGCTTGCAGCACGTCATCCGGCAAGCCGCCCAGTTCATCCTTGCTCTCGACGACCAGCATGTAATCGTTGGTGGCATCCAGCAGATTGTCGGAAAAACGCGACGACAATTCGGATAAACGTTCCTGTATCTCCAGGTAACGAGCTTTTTGAGCATCCGGCAACTCCGCACCGCCGAGACGAAAATCACGCAACTCGTTCTCGATGATCTTTTTGCGTGCCGGGCTCAAACCCGCGAATTCCTTGCTGTTGCGCAATGCCTTGAATTTGACGAACAGCGCGAGATTCTGCCCCAGTTCGGCGTAATACTGGGTGATCTTGGGCAGCGTGGCGTTATATACCTCGCGCAGTTCAGGGCTGTTCATCACCGCGTTCAAGTGCCCGACCGGCCCCCAGGCACGGGATACCCGCTCATTGGCATCTTCCATCGGTGCGACAAAATTCTGCCAGGTGGGCGGCGCGCTATCGCTCAACAGCCGCGCGATCAGCGCGCGGTTTTCTGCCAGCAGTTGTTCGATCGCGGGAGCGACGTGTTCGGGTTTGATCTCCGCAAAGCGCGGCAATCCTTTGAAATCTAGTAATGGATTCATATTTTATTTTGGGAGTAAATTGTGGATACCCCTACACTTCAACAAAGGGACTCCTGCAAAGGTTACGTGAGTTTTAGAACGCGTTAGGTTTGATATACCAGCATGCCATCGATCAGGGTAAAGCGCACCTTGCCTTGCACTTCGATGCCATTGAACGGCGTGTTCTTGCCCTGGCTCTTCAGCGCACCGGGTTCGACTTTCCAGTAAGTATCCGGATTGAACAC
>JADGRM010000197.1 GCA_017880945.1 Gallionella sp.
GATTAATACCACCCTTGAGGAATATATGAAAAGATTTTTTATATTTTTGACGATAGCTTTGACCTGCCTGAGTTTGTTCGCCGTTACGGCGGAAGCCAGGCGTTTTGGCGGCGGAGGCAGTATCGGTAAACAACGGACGATGGCCCCGCAACAGACACCAAGCACCCCGGCTGCAGCGCCTGCTGGAGCTGGCGCGACTCCTGCGCCGGCACCAGCAGGAAATAAGTGGCTCGGGCCGTTAGCCGGTTTGGCTATTGGTGCGGGTTTGGGCGCGTTGTTCGCCGGCGGCGGCATGGGCGGCGCGATGGGCGGCATCCTGATGGCGATCCTTGCCGGCGTCGCGGTGATGTTCCTGATCTCCATGTTTCGTCGAAAGCAGCCTATGCAATATTCCGGATCGGGTGCGCCATACAATGAACCCCAGGCCGCCCAACAGCCCGTATATGGCGGCAGCGCCGCGCCCGTTTCTACATCTTCTGCAAGCAACATCCCGGCGGATTTTCCGGTGGAAACTTTTCTGCGCAGCGCAAAAACTTCATTCATCCGCCTGCAGGCAGCAAATGACCGCAAGGACCTGAATGACATCCGCGAATATACGACACCGGAGATGTTCGCGGAAATCTCGATGCAGATGGGGGAACGTGACAATACTCCGCAGAAGACCGATGTCATCGCGATCAACGGCGAATTACTGGCTGTGGCTAACGAAGGCGATATGGCGATTGCCAGCGTGCGCTTTACCGGGCAACTCTCCGAGAACAATGGCACGCCGGAATACATCGACGAAGTCTGGCATGTGCATAAGAACCTGCGCGATGAAAAATCGGTGTGGCTGCTAGCCGGGATTCAGCAAACCACACTACATTAAATCATGATGGGAGCCTCTAAAATCCAGAGTTCGCCCAAATGTAAGGCGCGGGAAAAATTTCGCCGCGCCGCATATGTTTTATATGTAAGCAAGAAATTTTTTCCGCAACGCCGCAGTTGAGATGAAATGTGGTTTTTAGAGGTTCCCATATGTTTGCCCAACCCTCTGCTGCGGCCCTGAATCACCTGCTCACGCAGAACAGTTGGGCATTGCCACGGCTCGCGCGCTTTGCGGGCAAGACGGCGCGGTTCGACATCGCGCCTTTTTCTTTTTCCTACACGATACTGGCTGACGGCTCGCTGCGTAGAGCAGACGCGTCATCTGACGCAGATGCGCTGTGCGTGATCGCCCCGTCGCTGTTGCCGCGTCTCGCCTTGCCCGACGAGAATGCGCACGCCGGTATCCGCAGCGAAGGCGATGCCGAGTTGCTGAAGGAGATCTTTTATCTGTCGCGCAACCTGCACTGGGATGCGGCAGAAGACTTGAGCCACGTCACCGGAGACATCGCTGCGGAGCGCATCGTGCAAGCCGCACGCAACGTGCGGCAACAGTTACGCGAAGCGGCGGTGAATTTTTCACAGGCCGCAGCGGAATACTGGACCGAGGAACAGCCGCTTCTTGCCAAGCCTCAACATGTGTCGGCTTTCATACAGCAGGTGGATACGCTGCGCGATGACATAGCTCGATTGGAACAGCGCATCAACCGTTTGCTCGCTGACAAACAAACCTGAACATGCGCATATTCCGTTTGGTCAAAATCGTTTTTGTGATGCTGCGTTTCGGGCTGGACGAGTTCCTGCTGGCACACGAGCGCGTGCGCTGGATGCGCGTGCCGCTGAACATTTTGCTGTTCCTGCGCAACACCGACAAGCCTCGCGCAGTGCGGCTGCGCCTGGCGCTGGAAGAGCTCGGCCCAATCTTCGTCAAGTTCGGCCAGATGCTTTCCACGCGCCGCGACTTGATACCGGCCGACATCGCCGACGAGCTTGCCAAGCTGCAGGATCAGGTGCCGCCATTCCCTTCCGCGCAAGCCGTCGCCGTGCTGGAAGCCGCTTACGGAAAGCCGTTACGGGAGGTTTTCCAAAGCTTTGATGAAACACCGGTTGCCAGCGCATCGGTCGCGCAGGTGCATTTTGCCGTGCTGCCCGATGGCCGTGAAGTTGCCGTGAAAATATTGCGTCCGGGCATCACCGATATCATCGCCCACGATGTCGCGTTGCTGAAAGTCGCAGCCGACCTGATCGAATGGCTTTGGGCGGACGGCCGTCGCCTCAAGCCGCGCGAGGTGATCAATGAATTCGAAAAGCATCTGGAAGACGAACTTGATCTGATGCGCGAGGCGGCCAATGCCAGCCTGCTAAGGCGCAACTTTGCCGGTTCCCCGTTGCTGCGGGTTCCCGAGATATATTGGGATTTTTGCAGCACACAAGTGATGGTGATGGAGCGCATGTATGGCATGCCTATCAGCCAGGTGGATGCATTGCGCGCTGCCGGGGTGGACATTTCCAAGTTGGCCGCGAACGGGGTCGAGATATTTTACACGCAGGTGTTTCGCGACGGCTTCTTTCACGCGGACATGCATCCGGGCAATGTCCAGGTTGCAGCCAATGGACAAAATGCCGGTCAATATATCGCGCTTGATTTCGGCATCATGGGCACGCTGACCGACACCGACAAGCGTTATCTCGCGCAGAATTTCATCGCTTTTTTCCGCCGCGATTACAAACGTGTCGCGGAGGTGCACATCGAATCCGGCTGGGCACCCAAGGATACCCGCGTGGATGAACTGGAATCCGCGATCCGCGCGGTGTGCGAACCGATCTTCGACAGGCCGTTGCGTGAAGTTTCATTCGGTCGCGTGCTGCTGCGCCTGTTCCAGACCTCGCGCCGCTTCGGCATCGAGGTACAACCGCAACTGGTGTTGCTGCAAAAGACGCTGCTCAATGTCGAAGGGCTGGGTTTGCAGCTCGACCCCGAGCTGGATCTGTGGAAGACCGCCAAACCGTGGCTGGAACGCTGGATGAGCGAGCAGATTGGATGGCGCGGGTTTGTCAAAGCGTTGCGCGCCGAAGCCCCGAATTACGCTGTCCTGCTGCCCCAGCTTCCGCGCCTGCTGCACCGTTATCTGGCCGGCGACAACATTGACCGCAACGAAGAGTTGCTGCACAAGATTCTTAAACAGCACAAGCGCTTCAATACCTTGCTTACGCTGATCAGCCTGATGTTATTGGGTCTGGTCGCGTTCGAGATTTTTATTTTCAACCTGCGCTGAGACACGACATCTATTGCCGTTGTTAACAAAATACGCTACAGTTATTCCTTAGTACCGCAGTCTGGTATTAAACCCGATACCGAACATTTTTCCATAGTTATAAGGATCAAAAAATCATGACAAATCCGCTGGACTCATTGTGGGGCACTGTAATATCCGGCCTTGTGCTAACCGTTGCGCTGTATATCATTGCACACGCGCTCATTTGAGAATTTTAATATCCGGTCATTTCGGATGCTTTATCGTTTAAGGAGATCATAGATGGACTACGTACCGGCAATTATGCGCTGGCTGCATTTGATGGCAGGCGTGATGTGGATAGGCCTGCTGTATTATTTCAACTTCGTTCAAGTCGCTGCACTCAAGGCTGCGGCTGCGGACAACACTGCAGCGGGCATCACCAAACATGTCGCACCGCGCGCACTGTTTTATTTCCGTTGGTCTGCCCTGGTAACCTGGCTGGCGGGTGCAGCACTGCTCGGCGCTAATTTTATTGCTGCGTTCACGCTGCATGCCGGACACGTGTCTATCGGTATCGGTGCCTGGCTGGGCACGATCATGTTACTCAATGTCTGGGGTTTGATCTGGCCGAACCAGAAAAAGATCCTTGGCATCAAACCGGCTACGGATGAAGAGAAGGTCAAAGCAAGACGTATCGCTTTCCTGGCTTCGCGTACCAATACGATGCTTTCGATCCCGATGTTGTTCTTTATGGCGGCGGGCGCACATTCAGCAATTTACGGTATTTGAAAATAGCGCTGTGTTTCAGTCAC
>JADGRM010000198.1 GCA_017880945.1 Gallionella sp.
AGAATGAACCGGAGGTCAGCCGCCTTCCATGTTTCCGAGGAGTGATTGATATATCGCCAGGTCGCTCGCCGAATAGCAGCAGAAGATCACTTCGCGCAGTGAGCATGGCATTTGAAGGAAATCGCGCACCGCTGTGATTGCCACCTCCGCAGCCTGTTCCGGCGGATAACCGTATACGCCGGTGCTGATGCAGGGGAAAGCGATGCTGGCAAGTTGCTGTGCGGCGGCGAGGGACAGGCTCTCGCGGTAGCAGGAGGCCAGCAGATTCGCCTCGCCCTGCGTCCCGTCATGCCACACCGGCCCCACGGTATGGATGACAAACTTCGCGGGCAACCGGTAACCGCGCGTGAGCCGTGCCTGGCCGGTCGGGCAGCCGCCCAGCGTGCGGCATTCGGCCAGCAGCTCCGGCCCCGCCGCGCGATGGATCGCCCCATCCACACCGCCCCCGCCCAGCAGAGATGAATTTGCCGCATTGACGATGGCGTCTACGTTCAGTTGGGTGATGTCGCCTTGAAGGGCGCGGACGGTGGTCATAGTGTCTAGTTAGAGATTCTCGGTGAGGTTATCGAGCACCTTCTGCGCCAAATCAGGCGCAAGGCAATCCAGTTCGATATTGTCAGGCATCGAGCGCAGCCAGGTGAGTTGGCGCTTCGCCAATTGCCGCGTCGAAGCTATGCCTGTTTCCAGCAGTTCGACATCATTGATTTCCCCTTCCATGAATTGCCATGCCTGGCGGTAGCCGACGCAGCGCATCGAGGTCATGTTCGGATGTAGCGGATATTTTTTGCGGAGAGCGCGCAGTTCGTCGACCAATCCCTGTTTGAGCATGGTGGCGAAGCGCGTGGCGATGCGCTGGTGCAGCACGGCGCGGTCGCTTGGGACGAGCGCGATGGGGATGATGCGGTAGGGCAGTTCGGTGCTTTGCTGTTGGCCTATCAGCGTGGACATGGGTTGGCCGGTGATGCGGTAGATCTCCATTGCGCGCTGGATGCGCTGCGTGTCGGTCGGTTTCAGGCGCGCGGCGGTTTCCGCATCCACTTGCGCGAGTTGCTGGTGCAGGTGCTGGATGCCGTGTTGCGCGATCTCGGCTTCGAGTGCGGAGCGCATTGCGGGATCGGATTGCGGCAGGTCGCTGAGTCCTTCGCGCAACGCCTTGAAGTACAGCATCGTTCCGCCGACCAGCAAAGGGATCTTGCCGCGCTGCGTGATGTCGTGCATCAATCGCAGCGCATCGTGGCGGAACGCGGCGGCGGAATAGGCTTCGGTCGGATCGATGATGTCGATCAGGTGGTGCGGCGCTCGGGCGAGGGTGGCGGCGTCCGGCTTGGCGGTGCCGATGTCCATGTCGCGATAGACCAGCGCCGAATCCACGCTGATGAGTTCCACCGGCAGGCGCTGCGCCAGTTCCACCGCGACGTTGGTCTTGCCGCTGGCAGTGGGGCCCATGAGGAAGATGGCGGGGGGCAGGGGGCTCATCGCAGAACATCCCGTCTTGCGATGTGGTGCTGCATCCGTAGGTGCGAATTCATTCGCACATCATTGAACCTGCGTGCGAATGAATTCGCACCTACAAATCCATTCAACCTCATGCGAGCTCCTTATCGCGTGTCTCGCGCATCAAGAATACAGCCAGCACACTGATCGCGGCTGCGGCGGAGATATAACCGCCCACCCAGGCGAGTCCGCCGTGCAGCACCAGTTGTTGCGCGAGGTAGGGTGCGAGCGAAGCGCCGAGTATGCCGCCCAGGTTGTAGGCCGCGCCAGCACCGGTGTAGCGAACAGCGGTGGGGAACAGTTCCGGCAGCAAGGCGCCCATCGGCGCGAAGGTCGCGCCCATCAGGAACAGTTCGATGGAAAGGAAGGCGGTAATTTGCCACATCGATCCGCTGCCCAGCATGGGCGCGAGCAGGAAACCGGACAAGAATGCCGCACTGCCTGCAACGAGCAACACCGGACGGCGGCCAAAACGGTCGCCCGCCCAGGCAGAAAGCGGCGTGGCTGCCGCCATGAAGAGGACGGCCACGCAAAGCATGCCGAGGAATTGCGGGCGCGGGATGGCTAGCGTGGCAACACCGTAGCTCAATGCGAACACCGTTGAGATGTAGAACAGCGCGTAACACACGACCATCGCCAGCGCACCCAGCAGCAGGGGCGCGGCATGACGAGCCAGCAATTCCGCCAAAGGGAGCTTCACAGGCTGCCGCGATTGCATGGCTTTGGTGAACACCGGGGTCTCCGTGAGTTTGAGCCGCACATAGAGGCCTACGATGACCAATACTGCACTGGCAAGAAAGGGAATGCGCCATCCCCACGCGCGGAATTGCGCATCGTCGAGAAAATGCGAAAGCAACAGAAAGCCGCCGGTGGCAAACAGGAAGCCGATGGGCGGCCCCAGTTGCGGGAACATGCCGAACCAGCCGCGTTTACCCGCAGGCGCATACTCCGCGGCCAGCAAAGCAGCGCCGCCCCATTCTCCGCCGAGGCCGATGCCTTGGCCGAAACGCAACAGGCAGAGCAGGGCGGGCGCGGCCCAGCCGATCAGATCGTGGCCTGGCAGCACGCCGATCAGCATAGTGGAAACGCCCATCACCAGCAGCGAAGCGACCAGTGTCGTTTTCCTGCCGATCCGATCTCCGAAATGCCCGAACAGCAATGCGCCGAGCGGACGTGCAAGAAACGCGATTCCGAAGGTGAGGAATGCATTCAACGCCTGCGCGGCAGGATCGCTGCCGGGGAAGAACACCGGGCCGATCACCATCGCCACGGCGAGGCCGTAGATGTAGAAATCGTAGAATTCGATAGCTGTGCCGATAAAACTGGCGAAGGCGATACGAGCAATGGAGGGGGGTGAGGATTGAGGACTCAGGACTGAGGACTGAGTCCTGGATCGCGAGTCCTGAGTCCTCAGTCCTGAGTCCTGTGTCTTCATTGTCCGCGCATAAACATCTTGTCCAGATCGTTTAGTGAAATCTGAAACCAGGTCGGGCGGCCGTGGTTGCATTGGCCGGAGCGTTCGGTCTGTTCCATCTCGCGCAGCAGCGCGTTCATCTCGGTGATACTGAGGATACGATTGGCGCGCACCGCGCCGTGGCAGGCGAGGCTGGCGAGCAGCTCGTCGCGCCGTTCGGTCATCGCGCGGCTCGCGCCGAATTCGCGCAACTCATCGATCACATCGCGCGCGGCGGCTTCGGCTTCGGATTGTTTGAGCATCACCGGCATCGCGCGCACCGCCAGCGAATTCATCGAAAGCGGTGCGATGTCGAAGCCCAGTTTTTTTAGCGCGTCCTGTTCGGCCTCCACGGTAGCCACTTCCAGTGCGTCGGCATAAAAACTTACCGGGATCAGCAGCGGTTGGGTGGCGATCTGTTCGTTATCCAGTGAGGTCTTGAGTTTTTCATACACGATGCGTTCATGCGCGGCGTGCATGTCCACGACGATCAAACCTTGCTCATTCTGCGCGAGGATGTAAACGCCGGAAAGTTGCGCGAGGGCGAAGCCGAGGGGGACTTCGTCCTGGGGCAAGGGATAAGGAGCAAGCATGTCCTGAGCCTGTCGAAGCGGGTGCAAGGGCGTCGCCGATTCAGAGTTTTTCGTTTCCTGTTTTCCACTTTCTGTTTGCGCTTCCCACAGGCGATAAGCGGCTTCCCGTTCTGCAACACCCAGTCGCATGGTTTGTTGTGAGGGTGTAGGGGCGGGTTTGAAACCCGCCCCTACGGTGGCATTCTCGCCGACGAATGCGGGAACGGCCAACGCTTCTTGCAGCGTATGGAAAATGAATTGATGTATCCCCTGGCTCTCGCGGAAGCGCACTTCGCTCTTGGCGGGATGCACGTTCACGTCCACTTGTTCCGGCGGCAGCTCGAGA
>JADGRM010000199.1 GCA_017880945.1 Gallionella sp.
TCGGAAACCTTAGGTGCATTTGGGATCATAGCTGCGGTACCCCAGTTGCCCTTGCCGCCCTTGGATACCTTCGAAACCAGGTAATCTTCAGCGTTTTTAAAGCCGTTTTCCTTCAGGATATCAGCAACTTTCTTGCCGGTAGAAGTTTCGCCGTTGCTGTTGTATGCATGGCCCACATCCTTCCAAGCCGGTCCAACTACCTTCTTGTCAACTGCGTGGCAAGCTGTGCAACCGCTCTTCTTCGCCAGTTCTGGCATGTCTTCTGCCATTACGCTACCTGCCATCACCAAACCTGCTGCTGCGATCATGCTTACGATAATAGACTTCATGTTCTCTCCGTTTTTTGATTAAAATTTTAAAATTATGGAAGGTTTCACCTCCACATATGATTCTAAACAACTCCGTCCATTTTGCCAACAAACTTATCAGGCAGATTCCTCTGGCGGCAAGGCAATAACGCTATTCTCACAACCAAAGTTGACACCATCATTCCACCGGGCCTCACAAACTTTATTAAAGCCTTATTGTTCATACTGTTGAGATGTCGGGTTGTGTCCGCAAAGGCTCAATACATATTCTCAAAATCCACGCTTTGCCGGACTTATCTCCTCGCATACTCAATTCAGTAATATTTAAGTATACCCGCTAAACCCGCTCGGCTCGATACTCCACTATCATCGTGTGCCTGGTTCCCGCCGCGACTTTCACCACATTTTCGATCGCATTCACCGACTCCACGCACACCATTTCGCGCCAGCCGTCCGGCTGACCCATATCGCCCATCTTGTTGGCCTTTTCCGTCCATGGCGTCCACACCACGGTGGAAAGGCTGCCGGACTTGGCTATATGAATTCGACGCTTGAGCTTATCGTCCTCGATCACACACTCGGCTGAGGTGTTGATGTAAACGCGGTCAGTCTCTCCGGAAAAACTGATCGCATCCTCTTGTTTTCTGAACGTGGAACCGCCGACTTTGTCCCAGTAGTCGCAGCCCGCCAAACCGTTGATGCGCACCGCGCCGATGTCGCCGATCTGGAAATAAGTGTGCAAAGCCTCGCCGATGACGAAATCGGTTTTCCCGGTGTTCTCGGTAGTCAACTCCATGCGCAACGTCTCACCAACGATCACGGTCAAATCCAAAGTGCAGGCATGCGACCATTGCGCGCGCGTCTTCTCGCTTTCTTCCAGGCGCAGAGTCAGGCGTGTCGCACCGCCCGGCTCAGTACCCGATTCGATCACCTGCCAAGGCACGGTACGCGCATAACCGTGTCCGGGGAATCCGGATTCGGAAGCATGCGCACCGAACCACGGCCAGCACACCGGCGCACCGCCGCGTATGGATTTTCCCGCTGCCAGCTTGGCATCGCGCGACAGCCATATCACGGGTACGGTTTGACTCCTGGGCCTCCAGGTCATCAGATGCGCACCCTGCAAACATAGCGATGCGCTTGCTTGCGGGTTGTTGATTTCTGCGACGATCAACCCGCCGGTATCTTCACGAAATTCAAGGTGTCCGCTGATGCCGAACTGGGCGTTTAGTTGCTGTGCTGTAGTCATGTTTATGCTCTTTCTGTTTTTTAAATGTCATGTGTCCAGGCGCGGCTTCAAACCGCGACTGCTATTTTCGGGTTGGACATTACTCGAGACGGTCGTTAGAGATGCCCGTATAATCGGCGTTTTGATTTTACCTGAATAGCCCATGCTTGTTCATCCGCAATTCGATCCCATCGCCCTGCAACTTGGTCCGCTTGCCATTCATTGGTATGGTTTGATGTACCTTGCAGGTTTTATGACTTTCCTGTGGCTGGGACGCAAGCGTATCGCCATATTAAATAATCCGCAGATCAATACCAAACTCCTCGACGACCTGTTGTTCTATGGCGTACTCGGTGTGATCCTGGGCGGACGTTTGGGCTATGTGCTGTTTTACAAAGCCGGGTATTACTTTGCTCACCCGCTTGAGATTTTCGCGGTCTGGCAAGGCGGCATGTCATTTCACGGCGGCTTTCTCGGTGTACTGGTGGCAATGGCGTTGCTCGCGCACAAACAGCGATTGCACTGGCTGCAACTGACCGACTTCATCGCTCCGCTGGTGCCGCCCGGCCTGGCTTTTGGCCGCCTCGGCAATTTCATCAACGGCGAACTGTGGGGACGACCCACTGACGTGCCATGGGCAATGATCTTCCCCAAAGTGGACAACCTGCCGCGCCACCCTTCCGAGCTTTATGAATTCGCGCTGGAGGGCGTGCTGTTGTTCATGCTGCTCTGGCTGTATGGGCGCAAGCCGCGCCCCGTCGGTGCAGTATCCGGCTTGTTCCTGATAGGTTATGGCAGCTTCCGTTTTCTCGTCGAATTCACTCGCGAACCGGACGATTTTCTCGGTCTGCTGTCGTTGGGCATGAGCATGGGGCAATGGCTGAGTTTGCCGATGGTGATTGCCGGTGTGTTGCTGATGGTTTGGAGCAGCAGGCGCACCGCTTGACACCCGACTGCCTCTCGCCCACTATTCCCATCGTCGAAATGACCCGTCATCACCATAACTAGGGCATTACTTTGGACGACATCTCTTTAGCCGCATTGTTTGCCATCTTGCTGTTGTTGCTGGTTTGCAGCGCGTTTTTTTCCGGCTCGGAAACCAGCATGATGGCGATCAACCGCTATCGCCTGAACAGCTTGGTACGCAAAGGAAATCGCAGCGCCAAACGGGTCAGCCGCCTGCTCGGCAAGGTGGACAAATTGCTCAGTTCGATCCTGCTCGGCAACACCCTGCTCAACGTCTTTGCCGCAGCACTGACCAATATCATCATCCTGCGCATGTTCGGTCAAAACGATCTGGCGATACTGATGGGAACACTTGCAATCACTTTCGTGCTACTGGTATTCAGCGAAATCATGCCCAAGATCATCGCGGCAAGTTACCCGGAACGCATCGCGCTGCCGGCCAGCTATTTGCTCACGCCGCTGATCACGCTATTCCATCCGGTGGTATCGGTGGCCGGCGGTTTGGTGAAAGGCGTGCTGTGGTTGCTGCGCATCAAGATAGAAACTGATCAACGCAAACAAAAAATGACGATGGAGGAATTGCGCGGACTGGTATTGGATGCCGAGCATTTCCTGCCGCGCAAGCATCAGAAGATGCTGCTCAATCTGGTCGATCTCGAACGTATCACCGTAAACGACGTGATGATCCCGCGCAATCAGATCGAAGCGTTGAATATCAACGCCGAACCGAACGAATTGCGCCAGCAGATTATCACCTGCCATCACACGCTGTTGCCGGTTTATGCCGACACACCCAGCAACATCATCGGAATCTTGCATCTCAAGCGAGTTCCCGCTTTGTTGCAAGAATCAGCGCTGGACTTGGCAAAACTGCGCGAAATACTCAACGAGCCATATTTCATACCTTCCGACACGCCGCTGCTCAAGCAACTGCAACAATTTCAGGAGCGCCACGCGCGACTGGGATTGGTGGTGGATGAATATGGCGAACTGCTCGGCCTGGTGACGCTGGAAAATATCCTGGAAGAAATCGTCGGGGAATTCACCACGCAATCACCCGCGCAAACCGGCAAATTTTTGCGCCAGGAAGATGGCAGTTTTCTGCTGGAAGGCAGCAGCAGTTTGCGCGAACTGAATCGGAAACTGGGATTACATCTGCCGCTGGATGGCGCGAAAACATTGAACGGCCTGATTCTCGATCACCTTGAAGACATTCCGGAAACAGGCACCAGCCTGAAAATCGCGGGTTATCCGATAGAGGTCATTCAAACGCAGGATCGCATCGTGAAGGTGGCGCGCATTTTTCCGGCGCCGCCGAATAATCGGCAATAGAAAACATGCCTTTACAAG
>JADGRM010000200.1 GCA_017880945.1 Gallionella sp.
GAAATTATCGATGGCGGAGTATACTTTTGCCTCGTTAAAAGGCGATGTTCCCGATGGGAATGAGCCGGCGTTCACGCACCATGACGATATTATTGAAAGGAGCGATTCATGTTTATTTCACAATACGGTTCAGTGTCACGATGGCTTCCGGCGCTGCTCGCCACTTTTGGTTTGGTAGTATGGGCCGTGAACAGTCACGCATCCCCCCAATCCGATGCCCAGCAAGCAGTAAATTACAAACAGGCGGTTGCCAGCCCGATTCGAACCGATGACGACAGGGGTGCGGATGCCAAGCGCAAGCCGCTGGAATTCCTGCAGTTCACAGATGTGCGGCCCGGTATGCGGGTACTGGATATTGCGGCGGGCGCTGGTTACACCACGCAATTGCTTGCGCTGGCCGTTGGAAAAAACGGCATTGTCTGGGCACAAGGGACCCGATCATCGCAGGCACTTGAGCAGCGACTGTCCAGTCATCCGCAAGCTAACATCGTTCCGGTTATACGGCCTTTCGAGGACCCGGTACCCGATGACGCAGCCAAGCTGGATTTGATCACCATCATCATGAACTATCACGATATCGCCTACATGCCCGTAGACCGCACCAAGATGAACCAGCGGCTGTTCAATGCGCTGAAACCGGGTGGACATCTGGTTGTGCTGGATCATTCGGCCAAGACGGGTAGCGGCATATCGGCGGCCAAGACCCTCCATCGTATCGACGAGAAGGTCGTTGTGGACGAGTTTCAGCAAGCCGGTTTCCGGCTTGAGCAGGAAGGCGATTTCCTGAAAAATCCGGCCGACCCTCGCGAACAGGCTTTCTTCGATATGAAGATACAGACAGACAAATTCGCACTGCGCTTCGTCAGGCCTTGATGGGTCAGCCTGATAGCCGCAAAAAATCGAGGATAACGATGAAAACCGCATTGATCACCGGAGCCAGCCGCGGCATCGGCCTGGAGTTTTGCCGGCAGTATGCCGCAGAAGGCTGGCGTGTTCTGGCTTGCAGCCGCCATCCCGAAAAGTCGGAAGCGCTGGCCAAACTGGCGGCTCAGTATCCCGAGCTGATTGAAACGCATGCTCTGGATGTCGCAGATCATGCGCAGATCGAGCATTTGGCGCAGGTGCTGGAGGGTGAATCCCCCGCCCCTGCATACATAGACCTGCTGATAAACAACGCCGGCATCTGTCCTGATTCCGATAAAAGAGGTTTTGGCCATACCGATTATGCGGAATGGACGCGGGCATTCCGCATCAACACCATGGCGCCGCTCAAGATGGCCGAGACATTCGCCACACAAATCGCCCGCAGCAAGCAAAAAACCATCGTGACCATCACCAGCAAAATGGGCAGCATTGCGGACAATGGCGGAGGCGGCAGTTACCTTTACCGCACCAGCAAAACGGCGGTGAATATGGTTGTGAAGAGCCTTGCCATCGATCTGAAGCCAAGCGGAATCACTGCGGTAGTATTCCATCCGGGTTGGGTCAAGACCGATATGGGCGGGCCGAATGCATTGATCTCCGCGGAGCAAAGCGTATCAGGCATCCGGCAGGTGATCAGCCGACTCACGCTGGCCGACTCCGGGAAATTTTTCGGTTATGATGGCCAGGTGATTCCATGGTAATCATGAACAAATTCCGAAAATACGTTGGCGGGACATACACATTAATCTGATAAGGAGAAAAATATGGAAGTATTGCAAAAGATATTCATTTCCGTCGCGGTAATCTTTGTTGTTGGCGGCCTGGTCTGGTTCATTTTCATCGCCCATTGAGTGGCCATTGCCGGCCGTCAGGCTATCGGCGAACGGTTGCGATCCAAACAATTGCAGCGGGTTGAAAAATGAAAAAAGACTTTTGGCTTGAGCGTTGGGAACGGGAAGAGATCCATTTTCACCAGGATGAGTTCAACCCTTATCTGCACCAATACTGGCATGATTTGCACCTTGCCCGCGACAGCCAGGTATTCGTGCCGCTGTGCGGCAAAAGCCACGACATGTTATGGCTGCTCGAGCAGGGTCACCGGGTCCTGGGAGTGGAACTGAGCGCCATTGCGGTGCAGGCGTTCTTCAAGGAAAACGGCTACACCCCGCAACATGACGTCCGCGGAAAATTCGACAGCTGCGAAGCGAATGGCATCGGTATCCTGTGCGGCGATTTTTTCGACTTGAGCAAGGATGATTTGGCAAATGTGACCGGGGTATACGACCGCGCATCGCTGATTGCGCTGCCGCCGGAAATGCGCGAACGCTATGTCCGCCACCTGGTGAGCATCCTGCTGCCCGCAACGCAGATCTTGCTGATCACTTTGGATTATCCCCAGCCGGAAATGCAGGGCCCGCCGTTTTCGGTTTCTTCGGGCGAAGTGGAAGCGCTTTATCGCGAGCACGCCGAGTTGCGTTTGCTGGCTCAACTGGACGTGCTGTCACAAAACCCGCGCTTTCAACAACGCGGCTTGAGCCGGTTGCGGGAAAACATCTTTCTGCTGACGCTGCGCTAGATTGAATATCGCCGCTGCCGATCCGCATCAGCCTACGCGCAATTTTTTATGTGATCGTGACAAGTTCCTGAAATAGTGACGGGGCCAGATGTGATAGCATAAAAATTCCATGCCACCCCGACAGCCAAACACTTACCCGTTGAAACTTCACCGCACTATGTCATCCATGAAGCGCTTCCTGGCCTGGGTGCCGCTATTTGTTGCACGGAGCGACACTGCAGCAACACATTGCAGGAGGGCAAAGCGGTGCTAGTGCTCTCCCTGCTGCTGATCGTCAGCATCACTGCCGCTGTCTTCTACATCATCCTCATCAGGCGCAGGCTGGCCCGCGACATCGCCGAGCGCAAACAGTCCGAGCAACGCGAACAAACCCGCAATCATGTGCTGGAACTGTTGGCCGATGGCTCACCGCTCGCCACGATACTGGGCGCCATCGTGCGCGGTGTGGAGCAGGAGCGGCCGGACATGCTTTGCAGCATCATGCTGCTCGACAGTGAGGGCAAACATCTTCTGAACGGCGCGGCTCCCAGCCTGCCCGATTTTTACAACGATGCGATCGACGGGTTCGGGATAGGCATCGGCGCCGGTTCTTTCGGCACAACTGCCTTCACCGGTCAGCGCGTCATCGTCGAAGACGTCCGGACCCATCCTTACTGGGCGCCCTACAAGGAACTCACTGCCAGGGCAGGACTGGGCGCATGCTGGTCGGAACCCATCCGTTCCGCTTCCGGCAAAGTACTCGGCACCTTCGCCATTTATCATCATCAGGCGCATCACCCGGCGGATGAAGAGATCCGCCTGATCGAACAAACCGCCAATCTGGCCGAGATCGCGCTGGGACGCAGCCGTGCCGACCAGGCACTCAAGGAGAGCGAGAAACTGCTTTCCGATATTCTGGAAAACGTCACCGCCTACATCTACATGAAAGATGCAAATGGCCGCTACCTGTTCGCCAACCGCCTGTTGCGCGAGCGCTTCGCCGCGCCGATCGAAGAGATCGTGGGCTACGACGATACCAAATTCTTCGATGCCGATACCGCCGCCGAAATGCGCAAGGAAGACATGCGCGTTTTGCAGCATGGCGAGACCATTCAGGCCGAGGAGACCAATCACAACCTGCTCACCGGAGTGATGGATGTCTTCCTTTCGGTAAAGCTTCCGCTAAGGCGCGAGGACGGCAGTATCTACGCTTTGTGCGGTATCTCTACCGATATCAGCAAGCGCAAGGAGGCGGAAGAACACATGCAGCACATGGCGCAGTACGACGCGCTGACCCACCTGCCCAACCGCGCATTATTCAACGACCGTCTGCAACAGGCGATCGCTGCGGCCCAG
>JADGRM010000034.1 GCA_017880945.1 Gallionella sp.
AGCTTTGCATAGCCATTCGGCTAAGTCACCAAAATACGGTGACATAAGCCGCTGGTTAAGCCCGACCTACGAATTATTGTACCTTTGAACTGGAATTAGAAGGGCTTTACGGTGACGAGAATAACCACAGCCATCAAAATGAGTACCGGAATTTCGTTGAACCAGCGATAGAACACATGGCCATGGGTGTTTTGGTCGGCGGCGAATTGTTTGACCAGTTTGCCGCAATAATAGTGATAAACGATCAGCACCAGCACCAGCAGGAGTTTTGCGTACATCCAGCCCCCGGTGATGCCGTAACCCAGCCACAACCACATGCCGAAGCCCAACGCCAGCCAGGCGATCGGCGTGACGAAGCGATACAGTTTGCCTTCCATCAGCTTCAAGCGCGCGATTTCCGCCGGCTCGGTCGCCATCGCGTGATTCACGAAAATACGCGGCAGATAAAACAACCCGGCGAACCAGCTCACGACGAAGATGATATGAAACGCTTTAACCCACAACATACGAAATCCTCACTGGGAAAGTCTTCTTCTGAACAGCACCAGCGCCACATAAAATCCGACCAGCGCGTAGCCCAACAGTACCGCGATATGCAACAGAAATTGTGCCGGCATCGCGTCATTCAGTAACGGCCGGGCGATATCGATCGCATGTGTCAGCGGCAGGACAGACGACAGATTTTGCAGCAATGGCGGCAACTGGTCGACCGGAAAAAACACGCCGCATAATAGCACCATCGGGGTGATCAGCAGCGTGAAGTAGTACATGAAAAAATCATAGCCCGGCGCAAGCGCGGTGACGATCAGACCCAGTGCCGCGAAGCACAGCCCCACCAGCAAAGCGAGCGGAATGATCCACAATGACAGCAGCGAGTGCGACATCCCTAGCAGCCAAATCACCAGTAGCACCGCCAGACCGGACAGCAGGCTTTTGCTTCCTGCCCAGACAACTTCCGAGAATACGATGTCATCCAGCGTGACGGGCGTATTGAGGATCGCCTCCCAGGTGCGTTGCTCATGCATGCGCGAGAAGCCTGAATACAAGGCCTCGAAGCTGGCACTGTTCATCGTGCTGTAGCACACTATTCCCGGCGAAAGAAAGGCCATGTAAGACATTCCGCCGATTTCCGGCAGCATGCCTCCCAGCCCGTAGCCCATGCCCAGCATGTAAATCACCGGATCGGCGAGATTGCCAAGTATCGCGGAGCCTGCCATTTTTTTCCACACCATGAAGTTGCGCCGCCAGATCGGAATGAAGCGGCGGCTGAATTGCGGCGGTGCAAAGATAGTTGGTTTCATCGTAGAAAAATATTTTGTTCACCGATTACGCAGTAACCGTAGGGTGGGCTGTGCCCACCATGTCGGGCGTAGCCCGACCTACATTTGGTTCCGGCTAGTCAGGCTTAGGTTTACAAAGCCCATTATTACAACGATGGACAATCTGGGTTGAATCATTCCCTCATCTCCCGTCCGGTCAATTTCAAAAATACATCTTCAAGATTGGCAGGCCTGTGCACGTAGCGCAGTTCCGGATGTTGCTGCAATTCCTGCAACAGCGGCTGCGCATCGGCCACATAGCAAAACACCGACTCGCCGCTCATCTCGAAGCGCTGCGCATGGCGCGCTGCATGACCTTGCGCCCATGCCACCGCCTGTTCGCCGAACACCTCTACCACCTGCGGTTCGATGTTCTGTGCGATAAGCTCGCGCGGCGAACCGGTGCTGATGATGCGCCCGTTATCCATTACCGCGAGGCGGTGGCATAGCCGCTCCGCCTCATCCATGAAGTGCGTGGTGAGCAACAGGGTCTTGCCGCGCGCGGTCAGCTCGCGCAGGCGCTGCCAGATCAGATGGCGTGCCTGCGGATCGAGTCCGGTAGTTGGCTCATCGAGAAAGATCACTTCGGGGTCGTTCACCAGCGCGCGCGCCAGCGTCAATCGACGCTTCATACCGCCCGACAGGGTCGGCACTTTCACATCGCGCTTGTGGGTCAGATTGGCAAATTCCAGCAACTCCGGCATGCGAGCTTCGATCGCCGCGTCACTCATGCCGAAGTAACGGCCATACACCAGCAGGTTCTCCGCCACGGTGAAATCCGGGTCGAGGTTATCCACCTGCGGAACGACGCCGACGCGCAACCGCGCCTCGCGCGCATGCCGCGGTACCTCATGATCCAGCAACCGCAACTCGCCCGCGTCCGGCTCGATCAGGCCGAGCATCAAACGCAGCGTGGTCGTCTTGCCCGCGCCGTTCGGTCCGAGCAAGCCGAAGCATTCGCCCTTGTTGAGACTGATGCTGACGCCATCCACCACTACTTGATCGCCGTAACATTTGCGCAGGTTCTGCGCAGAGAGGACGGGGTTCATAGCGGCCGCCTGTTGAACTCAGTTAATCCATTGGGAAGGAAACGCTGTTGTAGGAGCGCAACTTGTTGCGCGATGTCTCTGAATCGCCCGACAAGTCGGGCTCCTACGGATGCCCGGCCAAAAATTTTTCGGACAAAGCACGAAAGGATGATGGGGGCATAGCTCTTTAATGGATTATTGCGGTTCATAACGGTTGCCCGTTGAATGCATGCAGCACGATCTGCTTGAGCTGGTTCAGCCGCCCGTGGAAAAAATGCCCCGCCTCCGGCAGCACCACGATGGGCAGGTGCTGCGGACGAGCCCATTCCAGCACGTCCGCCAGCGGCACGACCTCGTCCAGCTCGCCGTGGATCAGCAGCGTGTCGTGCCGCACCGGCGGCATCGCGAAACGCCCCACTGCGGGCGCGATCAGCACCAGCCTATGCGGATGCGGGTGCAAATGCTCTGCGACACACGCCTGCACATAAGCGCCGAAAGAAAAGCCGGACAGGATCAGCGGCAAGTCGCCATACTCCTGTCGCGCATGGCGCACGATCGCCAGCACATCCTCCATCTCACCGTTGCCGCTATCGAATTCGCCTGCGCTGTTGCCTACGCCGCGAAAGTTGAAGCGCAACGCAACGAAATCCAGTTCCACAAAAGTTTTTGCCAGGGTCGTGACGACCTTGTTGTCCATCGTGCCGCCCATCGTCGGCAGCGGATGCGCGACCACCGCGATGGCGCGCGGCGACTCGTCAGGCAGGTGCGCGATGCCTTCGAGGTTTCCGGCTGCGCCGGTGATGGAGAATTTTTTCAGCGTAGGCATTTAAGTTGGAGTATCTGCAATTCAGTGAGAAGGTTCAAGAGTGATATGGTATGCATGATTATTTTCGAGCCACACCAACCAGTCGTTCTAATTGAAAAGGTTAGATTGAGAAATAGGAGCTTTTAGTGATATCGTCAAATGGAATTGTGCCTAG
The DNA here is from genome assembly GCA_017880945.1 of Gallionella sp. Taxonomy (GTDB): domain Bacteria; phylum Pseudomonadota; class Gammaproteobacteria; order Burkholderiales; family Gallionellaceae; genus Gallionella. The sequence continues at coordinate 3,328 of JADGRM010000034.1, forward strand.
CTCTTCCAGTTGCTCATAACGATGAGCTCTTTGCAACTGATATAGCAGGGTGTTCCCATCGGTATGGAGAGAGAAGTGCTCATACCCCATCTGTGTATCTTTGTAGTGAGCGAAGAGTAAGTTCATGAATTGACGAAGCGCTTTCAATGCGTCTTCTATCTCTTGCCTCGATGGGCCAGGAAGTACTTCAGCCTTGTTTCCTAATTGCACCGATAAATCGAAGTGGGCTAAATCCTTATGTCTTCGATGCAGAATACTTTTGCAGCGATTCCGGTATTCAATCAAGGAGCTTCGTAGAGCTGGGATTGGTGCATCAGCGCAATGATTTTCCAGAAGGACGACGAGAGCCTCTAATGTGGCATTATCGCGTCCACAAGTACGAGCTGGATCTGCAAGTTTGATGAGGGTGAGTTGAACATCATTTATTAAGACTCGCTCAATGAAGAAAAAGAATGTTGGTGCAGCCCAATTGATAAGTTCAATACGCTCAGGGTTTGTCCCGTAGATTTGTCGATATACGTTCCATCGGCCATGAAGCCAAGTAATCTCTGAGTTGAGGAATTCCCAGATTTCTGAAATTTCTGAGGGTATAGGCATATAGATTTAACAAGTAATGACCAAGCCAAAATATAGGCTTACAAAATCAAGTATCCTCGCACGATAGAAGTCGTGTCAAACCAGACTTCTTATGAGTGATCGTTATTGGCACGCAACACAGTCCTTTCCCGCAACCAACAAGCCGACCCTAACAGGGTGTTGAAAAACGTAGCGAGCGATGGCAGAACAAAGCGCGAAAGGGTGAGAAAGCGGAATTTACACATAGTAAATGAGCATTTTTAACCCTTGAGCAACACAGTTATGCCGAGCGCAGTAGTTTTTAAACGCCCTGTTAAATCTTCAGCCGCTCCACCACTCGCCCATTTTTCAAATGCTCTTCGATGATCTCATCGAGATCGCTTTCATCCACGTAGGTGTACCAGGTGCCCTCGGGATAAACCACGATAACCGGTCCCTCATCGCAGCGATCCATGCATCCGGCGGAGTTGATACGGATGTTGTTTTGCTGGTTGGAAATCCCGAGCTCCTTGACCTTGTTCTTCACGTAGTCGCGCGCTTTTTGCGCACCGTGATCGTTGCAGCAAGCGCTGCCGTCCTCCCGCTGGTTGGTGCAGAAAAAAACATGCTTGTCGTAAAAGCTCATGGCAGATACCGGATAAACAAAAGATGCGTGAATGAAAGATGCGGGATTATACTTTCCGGATGCGCCACAGGTGAAATAGCAGCAGCAGCGGAAAGACCAGCGTGATGGTCTGCGCCAAGCCATTGTAGTTGAGCAGATGCCCGTAATGCCAATGGTATATGGACATCGCCGCGGCAGGGGTGCTGCTGTCCAGCACAAAATTTATGATGACAAAATAGCTCAGTGCTACAGCTGCGCCGAAGCCGATTGTCCCTGCGCGCGGCAACCATACGATCGCCAACAGCAGCAACACGCCCAGCAACATCCCCAGCACCGCTTCGCTGTTGATCCACAACAATAATGCCCAGGATTTCAGCAGCAGCGCGGCAGCGATGAATTTTGCCAGCGCCACGATGACCAGCACTACCAGCATCGCCGTGACGACCTTGCGCGGCACACGCAGCAAGGTCAGCATCAAGACACCCAGCATCAACAGATTCAGTGCTACAGCACTGCTCTCCCACACATCAAACGGGACGTACGGCAGCTTCACAAAAGGGTGGTGCACCACCTCGCTGATGAACACATTGCCCAACATCGGCAAGGACGGGTTGACCTGACCGAACATCCACAACGCGAGCAAAGCCAGACCAAAATCCATCTCCTTGCCATGCCTGAACAAATCGCGGCGCCAGTGAGTCAGGCGCGAAAAAAGCCAGGTCCACGAAGTTATGCTCACCGCCAGCAACGCGCCTATCAGTGCGCCTACACTATTGGTCAGCAGATCCAGATTGGAACTGACACGCGTCGGCAAATACATTTGCAGATACTCCATGCTCGCCGACAGCAACACGCCCAGACACAGACCCAAAATCACGCTGACCAGCGCACTAAAACGTGTACGCAACATCAGTCCAACCAGCAAGCCGAATGGGATATAGGCTAGCAAATTGATGACCGCATCGAACCCAGTATAGGTAAGCTGGAAAGGCGCGCGCAGGACCTCGATAAAATCCAGACCCTGCCCGCGCCACCCGGAGAACGGCGACAGGCTTCCGTACACGATGAACAGCGTGTAGCAGATAATCAGCCAGGTGCGCAGCCGCGGGTGGGATCGGGTTTGAAATGGTTCTCTCATGTCTTAATACGGGATGCACCATTTTGCATGTGGTCATGCAAGTTTAACCTATTCGGCAGGGATGCTTTGGTTGGAGGCGCGCTCAGTCTGGTGTCTTGCCAACATACGATAGCCAAAGTGTCATCGTGTTAAACTCTGTTCCGAAGCTGGCTAGACAGTCGCCGCGCACGAAAGTGCGGGGAGGAAAGTCCGGGCTCCGCAGAGCAGGATGCCGGTTAATGGCCGGACACCGTGAGGTGATGAACAGTGCCACAGAAAATAAACTGCCCAAGTACCGCAAGGTAACGGCGAGGGTGAAACGGCGGGGTAAGAGCCCACCGCGGACGTGGTAACACGGACGGCACGGTAAACTCCATCCGGAGCAAGACCAAATAAGCAGGCTATGACGTTGCTCGCGTCGCCTGCGGGTAGGTTGCTTGAGCGTCAGGTAACGAAACGCCTAGAGGAATGACTGTCCACGACAGAACCCGGCTTATCGGCTGGCTTCACCTTATTCGACGGATCACGATGAAGTGCGATCTGTCGCGCCCGCGGCGAAAACTATTTGCCGCGAGCCTTTTAATTTATGCAAACCATCCGCCCAGATGCATTCTGAACCAGTGAACGACACCTACACCCAATGCCCGAAATGCGGACATAAGCCGCCGCAACCTTTGCCTGCCAGCGCAGCCTGTCCGGTTTGCGGGATTTACTTCTTCAAGTGGGCGCAGCCCGCACAGGCTAATGTTTTGTTCGAAGTCTGCGATGGCTCAACCCAGGATGGCGAACATGGTTACCTCGCAGCCCTGTTGCAGCCGTTGGCGCAGATGGATGCTGTGACGTTTTATGGACGATGTGCCGCGCTGATATTGCTGGTGATCTGGAGCTGGTTCCTGTTCGGATATGACTATCGTGATGGCGAGATAGGCACATCCTTCATGCACGATATCCTGTTGCCGATACACGAAGCGGGGCATGTGTTGTTCAGGCCATTTGGCGAGTTCATGATGATACTTGGCGGCAGCCTGTTCCAGCTTGCATTGCCATTCGGGATCGGTGTCGCCTTCATCGCGAAGAACCGCGACAATTTCGGTGCGGCCATCGGATTTTGGTTGGCGAGTGTCAGCCTGGTCGATCTGTCTCCCTACATTTACGATGCGTTGCATCCGCAACTGACCTTGGTCGGTGGGGGCACAGGCGCTGATGGGCCGCATGACTGGATTTATCTGCTGACTACAGTGGGCCAGCTGCACAATGCACAGCGCTGGGGTGCGTTCGTACATGTGTGTGGCGGATTGCTGATGCTGGGCGCATTGGTTTGGGGAGCGACAATACTTTGGCGGCAGCGCAAGCAGGTCGACAGCCATGCGGGTGATATGTGCATGTAGCGAAAATCAATTGATGGGATGAGAGTAGTCGACTTATAAATTCAAACCAGTTGTCATCTAATTGATTTTGTTTAACCCGCTCCGCCTTCTGGTACTCCGCCAGCTCATTTTTCTTCCTTTTTTCCCCGGAACACCCACCCTTCATTACAAACAGCTTTAGCTTGTTTGTGTAATCTATTATTTTTTAAGCTCATTTACTTTTCATTAACTTTCTACGCTAACTCTTTGTCCTGTAAAGATAAATCCTGTTTTTTCGCTTGACCACCGGGTTTTTTTTCAATATAGTGGGTTCAAGTGGTGAAAAGTGGGTAAAAGTGGGGGTTAAAGGCATGTTTCAGGGGGCGGCACAACTCAATCTGGATAGCAAAGGCAGGCTCGCGATACCGGCGCGGCATCGCGACATGCTGCTCGGCTGTTGCGCGGGCAACCTGGTGCTGACCGCCGATGCGGATGGTTGTCTGCTGATGTATCCGCAACCCGAGTGGCAACCGATACGCGAGAAACTGCTTAAGCTCTCCGCGCTCAATCCCAAGATCCGTGCCCTGCAGCGTCGCCTGATCGGTTATGCCGAAGATGTGGTAATGGATGGTGCCGGGCGCGTGTTGATCTCTCCGGCCTTGCGCGGCTACGCCGTGCTGGACAAGCGCGTGATGCTGGTCGGTCAAGGCAATAAATTCGAATTGTGGGATGAGGCGAAATGGCAGGCGCAGCAGGAAGCCGCGCTGTCGTTCATGGATGGTGATTTGCCGCCCGAACTGGAGGGGTTTTCTTTGTGAGCGGGGGCTTGTCCCACGTCACCGTTCTGTTGCACGAAGCAGTTGAAGCGCTCGCAATCAAGCCCGGCGGCATCTATGTGGATGGCACGTTCGGGCGCGGCGGGCACAGTGCGCGAATTCTGGAGCAGTTGGGGGGCACAGGCAGGCTGATCGCGCTGGATAAAGATCCGGCTGCGGTTGCAGCAGGTGAAAAGTGGGGTGATGCGCGCTTTCAGATGGTGCATCGTGGTTTTGCGCATTTGGCGGAAGTGTTGCGCGAACAGGGTGTCGCGCGGGTGGACGGCATTCTGCTTGACTTGGGCGTGTCTTCGCCGCAACTGGATGAGGCGGCGCGCGGTTTCAGTTTTCGCTTTGATGCGCCGCTGGATATGCGCATGGATGTCAGCAGCGGGATGACCGCAGCGCAATGGCTGGCGACGGTTGATGAAAGTTTGTTGACGGAGGTGATACGTGATTACGGCGAAGAACGGTTTGCTAAGCAGATTGCAAGAGCGGTTGTTGCGGCGCGCGCAATCGAACCCATCCACACCACGCGGCAACTCGTCGAGCTGGTTAGTAAAGCGGTACGTACCCGTGAAGCTGGGCAGAATCCGGCGACACGCACCTTTCAGGCTATACGGATTTATCTCAATCAGGAACTCGAGGAGCTTGCGCGGGTGCTCCCAGAGTGTGTGACACATCTCAAAACCGGCGGGCGCCTGGTGGTGATCAGCTTCCATTCGCTGGAAGACAGGATAGTGAAGCACTTCATGCGTGATATGTCCGAGGGCGACAAGTTGCCGCGCAATGTGCCGATACGCGCCAGCGAAGTGCCGCAGGGCAAATTGAGTCTGATCGGCAAGGCGGTGCGAGTCGGCGAGGCAGAGTTGCGCATCAACCCGCGTGCGCGCAGCGCGGTGATGCGCGTGGCGGAGCGTAGCGATGTTGCATAGCGGCGCAGCGCGGGCCGAGCTCAAATGAAGACCAGACTCTTCGAGCTTCGCAACGCGGTCCTGGGCAGAGTCGAGCGGCTGAGTCCGGCTGTCACCGGACTGTTGCTGTTGGTGGTGGTGATGTGCGCGCTAAGCGTGGTGACATCGCAACACAAGGCGCGCAAGCTGTTCATCGAATTGCAAAAAGAAAAAGAATACGCGCAACAGATGGAGGTGGAATGGGGGCAATTGCAACTGGAGCAAAGCACTTGGGCCACGCCGGCGCGGGTGGAACAGATCGCGGGGAAACAGTTGCAGATGCAGTTGCCCAAGAGTGGCCAAGTTCAATTCATACGGACAAAATCTGACGGTGGAGTAACACAACAACAATGAAATATGCGGCCAGCGCAAAACCAGACATCACGGCGAAATTGCCGGGATGGCGCGCCACCGCGTTATTTGTGGGGCTGCTGATCGGCCTGACCGGGCTGCTTGGGCGCGGCGTGTATTTGCAAGGGATACACAACGATTTTCTGCAGAAAAAAGGCGATGCGCGTTACAGTCGTGTGATCGAAGTCAGTGCGCATCGCGGCAAGATCAGCGATCGCAATGGTGAGCCTATGGCAGTGAGCACGCCGGTGGAATCGGTGTGGGCGAGCCCTCCGGATGTGGAAGCGGACAGGCGGCAGGTGAAAAGATTGGCGCAAATACTCGGCATGGACGTGGAAGATTTGAAGAATCGTTTGTTCGATACCTCGCGCGATTTCGTTTATCTCAAGCGGCAACTGCCTCCCGATCAAGTCGAGAAAGTGGTTGCGATGAATTTCTCCGGTGTTTCCTTGCTGCGAGAATATCGCCGCTACTATCCGACGGGTGAGGAAGCCGCGCAGACATTGGGATTCACCGGCCAGGATGACAACGGGCAGGAAGGGATGGAGCTGGCTTTGCAGGAATTGCTTGCCGGCAAGCCCGGCAGCCAGCGCGTCATCAGGGATAACCGCGGCTCCATCGTTGAGGATGCCGGCAGTCTGCACCCATCCAAGCCGGGCAGCGATATCATGCTTAGTCTGGACAGCAATTTGCAGCACATCGCCTATCGCGAGCTGGAGAGTGCGGTCAGGCAACATCGCGCCAAGGCGGGTGCGGTAGTGGTTCTCGACTCGCGCACTGGCGAGGTGCTGGCGCTCGCCAATTACCCCGGCTACAACCCGAACAACCGCAATAACGCCAGCAGCAAAGCGATGCGCAACCGCGCGATTGCCGATCTGTTCGAACCCGGCTCGACTTTGAAACCATTCACGGTTGCGACTGCGATCGATACGGGCAAAGTGAATCCCAACACCGTCTTCAATACTGAACACGGCGTGTTCACATTGAGCAACAGGAAGATTCACGATGCCCATCCGGAGTCGAGGTTGACCGTGGCACAAATCATCCAAAAATCCAGCAATATCGGCGCAGCCAAAATAGCCTTGTCGCTTAAATCCGAAACGATGTGGCAAGGCTTGTCCGACAGCGGGTTTGGCACGCAGACCGGCAGCAACTTTCCGGGCGAAGCGCCGGGAAAATTGCGCGACCCGAAAACCTGGCGACCCATCGAGCAGGCCACTATGGCTTATGGACACGGGATCTCGGTGAATCTGCTGCAGCTGGCGAGGGCTTACACCATTTTCGCCAACGACGGCGAATTAAAACCGATTTCGCTGCTCAAACTGGACGCTCCGGTGTTAGGGAAGAGGGTGTTTTCCGAACGCACATCGCGTGAGCTGCGCGACATGCTGGAAATGGTGGTGCTGCCGGGCGGCACAGCTCCGCTGGCGCAAATTACGGGTTATCGCGTGGCAGGCAAGACCGGCACCGCGCACAAGCTGGAGGATGGCCGTTACGTGGATCACTATATCGCATCTTTCGTCGGATTCGCGCCGGCATCGAATCCGCGTCTGGTGGTGGCGGTGATGATAGATGATCCGAGCGGAGCCGATTATTACGGGGGAGAAGTCGCAGCGCCGGTGTTCAGCAAAGTGACGGGCGCGGCGTTGCATGCGCTCAATGTGCCTAACGATGCGCCGCTGGATAACGTCATCGCGCCGCCAGCGGATATCGTGAAGGAGGAGGTATGAACCCTTCGACCACGCTCAGTGCAGCCTTCCCTCTTGAACAATTGGCTGCTTTGAATGTAGCGATCACCCGTCTGGTGACGGACAGCCGGGCAATCAAACGCGGAGACACATTTATCGCCTATCCCGGTGAAAAAAACGATGGTCGGCAGTTTATTACACAAGCAATCGCGCAGGGCGCCAACGCAGTGATCTGGGAAGCGCAGCATTTTACCTGGGATGCGGATTGGCAAGTGCCCAATCTTGGTGTGTCTGATTTGCGCCACAAGGCCGGTTGGCTGGCAGATGCAGTCTATGGCACACCGTCCGAAAAGTTGTGGGTGGTGGGCATTACCGGGACCAATGGCAAGACCTCGACCAGCCATTGGATCGCCCATGCCTTGAACGAGGCCGGCAAGAGATGCGCGCTGATCGGCACGCTGGGCAATGGTTTCATGGAGGGCAACGGTGTCACAGTGGACAACGGGTTCGCAGGCGGACTGCAAGCCAGTGCCAACACCACGCCCGATGCGATCCGTGTGCATGGTTTGCTGGCGGAATTTTTGCGCGGAGGCGCGCAAGCGGTGGCGATGGAAGTTTCTTCGCACGCGCTGTCCCAGGGGCGCGTCAATGGTGTGCGCTTCGATGTGGCGATGCTCACCAATCTGAGCCGCGATCACCTCGATTATCACGGTGATATGCAAAGTTACGCGGCCGCCAAGCGCAAGCTGTTCGATTGGCGGCAGCTAAAATATGTGGTGCTGAACCTCGATGATGCATATGGCGCTGAACTGGCCGAGCAATTGCAGGATTCTGACTCCGAAGTAATTGGCTACGGCCTGAGCGACGCAGGATTGCAACTCGCCGAGCGGCTGGGCATGCGCATGGTCTATGGAAGTTTGCTGGAAATGACCGGGCAGGGGTTGCAAATAGCCGTGTATTCCAGCTGGGGCTCAAAGCAAATAAACAGCGGGCTGGTCGGCCGGTTCAATGCGGCAAATCTGTTGGGCGCGTTGGCGGTATTGCTGGTGAGCGGGGTAGCCCTGGACGATGCCGTGCACTCGTTGAGCAAGGTGCAGCCGGTACCCGGACGCATGCAACGCCTGGGCGGTTCGCACCAGCCGACCGTGATCGTGGACTACGCGCACACCCCTGATGCGCTGGAAAAGGTGCTGCAGGCATTGCGTGAAGTCAGCACGGCGACGCGCGGGAGATTGATTTGCGTATTCGGTTGCGGCGGAGATCGTGATCGCGGCAAGCGCCCGATGATGGGCATCGTTGCGGAGAAATTATCAGATTTTTGCATCGTCACTTCAGACAATCCGCGCAGTGAAAATCCGCGCGAAATCATCGCTGAAATCGTCAGCGGCATGAATGAGGAAAACCACGAAATCATCGTAGAACGCGCTGCCGCGATTCAACTCGCCATCAGCCGTGCCCGGCCGGGCGATACCGTGCTGATAGCGGGCAAGGGGCATGAGGATTACCAGGAAATCGATGGAGTGAAGCACCCGTTCAGCGATGTGGTGGTGGCGCAGCAGGCGCTGAGAGCCAGTCAAGCCGGGGTGCGCACATGATGCTGTTGTCACAAGCCGCGCAGGTGCTGAATGGCCGCATTATCGGTGTGGATGTGCATTTCGCCGCCGTTTCCAGCGACAGCCGCAAACTGGTACAGGGCGATTTGTTTGTCGCGTTACGCGGGGAGAATTTCGACGGTTACGAATTCGTCGCAAAGGCCGCGCAGGGTGGTGCGGTGGCATCATTGGTGAACGCCGACAGTTATAAGGCGCATCCCTCGATTGTCGACTCCCAGTCCTCAGCCCTGGTGGTGGCGGACACACGTCTCGCATTGGGACAGTTGGCGGC
>JADGRM010000035.1 GCA_017880945.1 Gallionella sp.
ATGAATACTAGGGCAAAGAAATACTGCGCAAGTACAGTGTGAAAACACCGCGCGGTTTCCCATGCTTTTCCATAGATGATGCGGTGCAGGCAGCGGTGTAATGCTGGCGAAATCCATCGATGAGGTGCGCGAGCATGCCTCGAAAATTCTGGACATGACGTTGGTCATCCATCAGACCTGCCCTGAAGGGGCGGTTGGTGAAACGGCTGTTGATCGAAGAGTGCGCTGACATCAAGAAGGAACTTTATGTCGGCATGGTAGTGGACCACGGCAGCCAGCGCGTAGCGTTGATGGCGCCCAGTGAAAGAGGGAAGCTAATCTAATCTCGGCTTTGAAAAGAGAGCATCAAAATGGTACGGCGCTGGGTTCGTTTTAATGAGGGTGGAGTCGTCCGCTTCGGTACGCTCGAAGGCAACCAGATTCGGGTTTATCTGGGCGACATGTTTGACGGCCCCGAGCCCACGGATATGACCGTAAAGCTGGGTGAGGTCAGGCTACTGACACCTACTCAGCCAAGCAAGATCATCGCGATGCGGAACAACTTCCGCGCGCTCGGTGAGAAATTGAATTTGGCGACTCCGGCTGAACCTTTGTATTTGATCAAGGCACCGAACTCGTATCTCAACCCGCATGAAACGATCCGTAAACCGTCTTGCGATGGCAAAGTCGTTTTCGAAGGCGAGCTTGGCATTGTGATCGGCAAGACATGCAAGGAAGTGTCCGAAGAAAACGCGATGAATTACGTCTTTGGCTATACCTGTGCCAATGATGTCACGGTGGTTGACATTTCGAATCGCGATCCATCCTTTGCGCAGCAGGTTCGCGCCAAAGGTTTCGATACATTCTGTCCATTCGGACCGGTGGTGGCGACCGGCCTTGATCCCGCAATGCTCGTCGTCAAGACGGTTCTCAATGACGAGATCAGGCAAGACTATCCGATCAACGACATGCTTTTTTCGGTGCAACAACTCGTGAGCATGATATCGAGGGACATGACGCTGAACCCTGGCGATATTATGTTGTGCGGAACCTCGGTCGGGGTCGGTTTAATGAGACCAGGTAGCATCGTCGAGGTCGAGATTGACGGCATTGGAAAGCTCAGCAACCACTTCCAATAATATTGCTTGTCGACCGCGTGGCCGGCGCTCGATTCATACTGCGCTTCAAATGCAAAGAGCGATCGGGTTGCAATATCCGCAATTGAACCGGATGACCTGTTACCCGATCTTGTTCATGTTACTACGCTGGTGTAGTGCATCGTTCTTGGTGATACTTATGTTCAAACCCTTGCAGGTCGGGTGACACTATGCTGGTCAGATTTTCCCCTGATGTTTGAGTCGGCTGAGGGTTTCCGGGGAGAGGTTGAGATAGGACGCGAGTTCTTTTTTCGGGATCAGGTCGCACAGATCGGAATGCTTGCGCAGAAAGCGGTGCACGCGCCCCGGTGCATCGAGCAGATGCAGCGTGATGGTATGACCCATGATCTCGCTCATCAGATGCATGACTTCATACTCGAAGCGCTGCTTGACCTCGCCATGGGCTTCCATGAACGCCACCCATTGCTGCATCGGCAGCTTGGCCACCCGCGCCTTGGTCACGCACACGATGCTGTACGGCGTGGGCGTCTTCAGGCGCCAGGCCGCATAGCTGGTTTCGATGTCGCGCTCGACGGCAAAGCGCAGGATCATTTCATGCGCTTGCTGGCTGGTGACCACGCGCTTCAAGATGCCGTCGAGTATGAAATACTGCTCCATTTCATGCACGCCCTGGTGCAGCAAAAAATCCCCCTTGTTGCAATCGACGATCTCCAGATGCGGCTCGAGCGCGGCCATCTCGCTGTCACGCATTTCCTTGAGCACGATGTTTTGTTTCAGTTGCACGCGAATGATATTTTTTTCCAGATGGTGGTCGATAAAAGTCATGTCAGGGTGGGAGGTGAGTTAATCGAATGCGGCAAATATCATCTGCCGAAAATTGACCGCGGTCAATGAGAAGCGCATGTCCGACTCGCTATGATGGCGACACTGAATAAACGGGCTGCACTGCGACAAGCGCGCAGCGCGGGAAGTGTACCGGTTTCGCCCATGAAACCCCTTGATGGCCGGATAGTGCAACGAGACCTTGTGCAAACGAGCCAGAGCGGTGAAATCTGTCGTCGGAGGCTCGCGCGATTTCCACACCGAGGAAAAAAAATCTGGTGGGCTTTGACTTGAGTCAACGGGTTTTTTACCGGGTGCGCCAGGTACCTTCAACCGCATAGCAGAACCTTTATCGAATTCAAACGAAGAAAGAGGTATTTTATCATGACAAGCGACATTCAATCTCCCGAGCAAACCGACGGGTTTCACCTCGTCATCGACGCGTTGAAGCTCAACGGGATCACCAACATCTATGGCCTGCCCGGTATTCCAATCACGGATCTGACCCGCAAGATGCAGGCCAACGGCATGCGCGTGATCTCGTTCCGTCATGAGCAGAACGCCGGCAACGCGGCGGCCGCCGCAGGTTTCCTGACAAAGAAGCCCGGTATCTGCCTGACGGTATCCGCCCCCGGTTTCCTCAACGGCCTGACCGCACTGACCAATGCGACAACTAATTGTTTCCCGATGATCCTGATCAGCGGCTCCAGCGAGCGCGAGATCGTGGACCTGCAACAGGGTGACTACGAGGAGATGGACCAGCTGGCCATCGCCAAACCCCTGTGCAAGGCCGCCTTCCGCGTGCTCAATGCCGAAGACATCGGCGTGGGCATCGCCCGCGCCATCCGCTCCGCCGTCTCCGGGCGCCCGGGCGGTGTGTACCTGGACCTGCCCGCCAAGCTGTTCGGGCAAGCCATTGACGCCGCGGCCGGCAAGGCCTCGCTGATCAAGGTGGTGGACCCGGCTCCGCGCCAGATCCCGGCCCCGGACGCCGTCAAGCGCGCCTTGGACCTGCTCAAGAGCGCCAAGAAGCCCCTGATCCTGCTGGGCAAGGGCGCCGCCTACGCCCAGGCCGATGCCGACATCCGCGCCTTGGTCGAGAAGACCGGCATTCCCTATCTGCCGATGTCCATGGCCAAGGGTCTGCTACCCGACACGCACGAGCAGTCGGCCTCTGCCGCCCGATCGTTCGTGCTGCCGGAAGCCGACGTCGTGCTGCTGGTCGGTGCGCGGCTGAATTGGCTGCTTTCGCAAGGCAAGGGCAAGACTTGGGGTGGCACGAACCATAAGGCCTGGGGCGGCCAGAAATTCATCCAGATCGACATCTCGCCGACCGAGGCTGACAGCAACGTGCCCATCGAGGCCCCGTTGGTCGGCGATATCGGCTCCTGTGTGTCGGCCCTGCTGGCCGGTATCGGCTCGAACTGGGCCAAGCCGCCGGCCGAATGGTTGAACGCCATCGCCGAGCGCAAGAACAAGAACGTCGCCAAGATGGCCGAGACCCTCGCCAAAAATCCGACGCCAATGAACTACCATAGTTCGCTGAACGTGGTGCGCGACATCATCAAGGCCAACCCGGACGCCATCCTGGTCAACGAAGGCGCCAACGCGCTGGACTTCACGCGCTCCATCGTTGACATGTACAAGCCGCGCAAGCGCCTGGACGTCGGCACCTGGGGTATCATGGGCATCGGCATGGGCTTTGCCGTGGCGGCTGCCGTGGAAAGCGGCCAGCAGGTCATCGCCATCGAGGGTGACAGCGCCTTCGGCTTCAGCGGCATGGAAGTCGAGACGATCTGCCGCTATAATCTGCCGGTCTGTGTAGTCATCATGAACAACAACGGTGTCTACCGCGGCGACGAAGTCAATGTGACTGGTGGAAAGGATCCGTCGCCCCTGGTGTTCGTCAAGGGCGCACGCTACGAAAAGATGATGGAAGCATTCGGTGGTGTCGGCGTGCTCGCCACCACCCCGACCGAGTTGCGCAAAGCCATGGAAGAAGCCATCAAGTCCCGCAAGCCCACCCTGATCAATGCCGTCATCGATGAAACCGCAGGCACCGAAAGCGGCCGCATCACCAGCCTGAACCCGCAAAGCGTCGCAAAAAAGAAATAAGTTACCATTCACCAAGGAGATAAACAAATGCCAAACAAGCCACTCAAAGATATCAAGATCATCGACTTCACCCACGTGCAAGCGGGGCCTGCCTGTACCCAGATGCTGGCGTGGTTTGGCGCTGATGTGATCAAGGTGGAGCGCCCCGGTTCGGGCGATGTCACCCGCAGCCAGCTGCGCGACATCCCTAATGTCGACGCGCTGTACTTCACGATGTTGAACAGCAACAAGCGCTCCCTGACCCTGGACACCAAAACTCCAGAAGGCAAGGCCGTGCTGGAAAAGCTGATCAAGGAATCCGACGTGCTGGTCGAGAACTTCGGCCCGGGCGCACTCGACCGCATGGGCTTTTCCTGGGAACGCATCCAGGAGCTCAACCCCAGGATGATCCTGGCTTCGGTCAAGGGCTTCAGCGAGGGTCACGAATACGAAGACCTCAAGGTCTATGAAAACGTGGCCCAGTGCGCCGGCGGCGCTGCTTCCACCACCGGCTGGTGGAAGGGAGAGCAATCCGGCCCGCTGGTTTCTTCTGCCGCCCTGGGTGACACCAATACCGGCATGCACCTGGCAATCGGCATCCTGACCGCCTATATCGGCCGGCAGCAGACCGGCAAGGGCCAGAAGGTGGCGGTGGCCATGCAGGACGCCGTGCTGAACCTGTGCCGCGTCAAGATGCGCGACCAGCTGCGTCTGGACGCCGTCGGCCACCTGGAAGAGTACCCGCAGTTCCCGCACGAGATGGAAGCGTTCGCCGACAGGGTGGTGCCTCGCGGCGGCAACGCCGGTGGCGGCGGTCAGCCCGGCTGGATTTTGAAGTGCAAGGGCTGGGAAACCGACCCCAATGCCTACATCTACTTTACGATCCAAGGCCAGGCCTGGGCACCGATTTGCGACGCCATCGGCAAACCCGAGTGGAAGACCGACCCGCTGTACATGACACCCAAGGCACGCCAGCCGCATATCATGGACATCTTCGGTACCATCGAGGAGTGGCTCAAGGACAAGACCAAGTTTGAGGCCGTCAATATCCTGCGCAAGTTCGACATCCCGTGCGCCCCGGTGTTTTCGATGAAGGAACTGCTCCATGACAAGTCCCTGCGCGCGAGCGGCTCGATCGTGGAAGTTCCCCACAAGGAGCGCGGCAGCTACTGGACCGTGGGCAGCCCGATCAAGTTCTCCAACCTCAAGCCCGAGATCACCGCTTCCCCGTTGTTGGGCGAACACACCGATGAAGTTCTGGCCGAGCTCGGTTACGACAAGGGACAGATTGCCGTGATGCATGCGGCAAAGGCAGTTTGAAGACCGGTAATTAATTTAGTGCTCTAAGAGCGGCGTTCAGGTGCCTGTATGGGTTTCGGAACGCCGCTCTAATCTTTCAGGGATAAGGGGTAGGTCTATGCACTCAGCAATTGATTTCAAGCAGCTCGTAGAGGCAGTAGGCGATGCGATCGTCGTTTGTGACGCAAACGGCGCAATCACGCTGTGGAACCCGGCGGCCGAGCGCTTGTTCGGCTTTGCCGAAAGCGAGGCGCTGGGCCAATCGCTCGATCTGATTATTCCGGAGAGGCAGCGCCAGCGCCACTGGGATGGTTATCACAAGACAATGCAGACAGGGCAAACCCGTTACGGTAATGATGTGCTGCGGGTGCCGGCGCTGCATAAAGACGGGCGCGCCTTATCGATTGCGTTTACGGTGGCCATGCTGTTTTCGGCAGAGAAAAAGGTGACGGCCATTATCGCGATAATTCGCGATGAAACCGCTCGCTTTAGTGAAGAGCGCAGTTTGCGCAAACGCTTGGCGGAACTTGAAGCCAAATAAAGCACCCCCGCGGCAAGCAGCGGGGTATTAACTGCGCTCTTCAATCTGCCGGCTTTCAGCCACAGCCTTCGCCCCAAGGGACGGGGAATTGAACCCACAGAGATTAAAGTGGCTTGTTAGCGTTTTCCCGACTCCAGTCTCGATTGATCGCTTTGAAAGAATGCGTGCCTGTACCGGGGCGCTGTTTGGCATAGTTTTAGCGGGTTTGTGCAGCTATCTATTGCTCGGTAATACACCAGATTCAATCTGGCTCATTGCACCGATGGGCGCATCCACCAATTCGTAGCGATGCTACGGAGTGTCATCGTTCCTGCTTGCCAAGGATGTTTAAGCCGGCGATGCAATGGAATTCAAGTCGTTCGCCGATCAAAGCCGGCTTTTTGCAAAGCGAACTCGATACAGCGGTAAGTCCGCTGTAGTTTCAGTAAGCTGCGTACCTAGACTACGAGCATGATTTTCCCCACATGCGAACTTGTTTCCATCAGCGCATGGGCTTGAGCGGCCTGCTGCAGCGGAAAGGTTTTATAAATAACCGGCTTGATTTTCCCGGATTCGATCAAAGGCCAGACATGTTGCCGCAATTGGGACGCGATGGCTGCCTTGAACGCGACTGGACGCGGACGCAGCGTCGAGCCGGTCACTGTCAAGCGACGAAGCAAAATCTGTCCCAAACTGACATTTGCTTTGCCGCCACCGAGCAATGCGATGAACACCAGGCGCCCATCATCGGCCAGGCAGCTGATTTCGCGGGGGACATAATCGCCACCCACCATGTCCAGGATTACGTCGGCACCTTTGCCATCCGTGGACAATTTGACGATCTCGACAAAATCTTCTGTCCGGTAATTGATGCAGCGTTCCGCCCCAAGCGCTTCGCATGCACGGCATTTTTCATCAGAACCCGCGGTTGCAAAAACACGGTGTCCAAGCGCTGTCGCAAGCTGGATCGCAGTCACGCCGATACCCGATGAGCCGCCTTGCACCAGCAGGGTTTCTCCATCTGCCAGTCTTGCCCGGTCGAATACATTGCTCCATACGGTGAAAAACGTCTCAGGCAGGGATGCCGCTTCAATCGCATTCAACCCCTTCGGCACAGGCAGGCAGAGTTCAATCGATGCTGCGCAATATTCCGCATAGCCGCCACCTTGTACCAGCGCGCAGACCAGTTCTCCTTTTTTGAAACCGCTGCCGGCTAAATCGCCATCAACAATTTCTCCCGCTACTTCCAGTCCGGGGAGATCCGATGCGCCGGGAGGAACCGGATAATTACCGGTGCGCTGCAGCACGTCCGGGCGATTCACGCCGGACGCATGTACCTTGATCAGGACCTGTCCAGGTTGAAGTGTCGGCAGCGGCCGTTCGCACATTTTCAATACCTCGGGAGGTCCGGGTTGGGTGATTTCAATTGCGAACATGGATGGAGTCCTCTGTGACACAACAAATGCTCAACGATACAGCAAGAAGAATTTTTGCGCAGCCGCTTCAGAATCGACGGCCATGTAAATGCTGCTGATTGCGGCTACCCTGCCAGTGCGGTTTTTACCGGATTTGGCGCGGCGCAGTTTGCGCTGCAAGTTCAAGCGCAGTTCGGCCGGCGCCGGGTCATTCAGTCGCTCACGCATTTCCTTGGGCACGATGTTTTGTTTCAATTGCACGCGAATGATGTTTTTTCCGGATGGTGGTCGATAAAAGTCATGACAGGGTAGGAGGTGAGTTAATCGAATGCGGCAAATATCATCTGCCGAAAATTGACTGCGGTCAATGAGCGTCGCATGGCCGGCTCGCTATGATGGGTCGCACGTTAAAAGCACATGTAGAGTCTGGGTCATACGAAATTGGACTAATAAACCTCCCGCTCTGCCGGAAGTAACTTAATTGCTCAACGTGGCGCATATAATAAAGGGACAGGAGACCTACTACAATGAGCAAAGCACTGGACGGCGTTCGCATTCTTGATTTTACCCACGTGCAGTCCGGACCGACCTGCACGCAATTGCTGGCCTGGTTCGGTGCCGACGTGATCAAGGTGGAGCGTGCCGGCGAAGGTGATGCCACGCGCGGACAATTGCGCGACATCCCCGACGTGGACAGTCTGTACTTCACGATGCTGAACCACAACAAGCGCTCAATCACGCTCGACACCAAGAACCCGAAAGGCAAAGAGGTGCTTGAGACGCTGATCAAGCAGTGCGATGTGCTGGTCGAGAACTTTGCCCCTGGTGCGCTGGACCGGATGGGATTTACCTGGTTGCGTATCCAGGAACTCAATCCGCGCATGATCGTCGCATCGGTCAAGGGCTTCGGCCCCGGACCCTACGAAAACTGCAAGGTTTACGAAAACGTGGCGCAATGCGCGGGTGGTGCGGCCTCGACCACTGGCTTCGAAGACGGTCCACCGATGGTCACCGGTGCACAGATCGGCGACAGCGGCACCGGATTGCACCTGGCACTGGGCATCGTAGCCGCCTTGTACCAGCGCAAGAGCACCGGGCGCGGACAAAAGGTCTTGGCAGCGATGCAGGACTCGGTGTTGAACCTGTGCCGCGTCAAGCTGCGCGACCAGCAACGCCTGGAACGCACGGGCCTGATGAAAGAGTACCCGCAGTATCCCGACCATCCATTTGGCGAAGCCGTGCCACGTGCCGGCAATGCCTCCGGTGGCGGTCAGCCCGGGTCGATCCTGAAGTGCAAGGGCTGGGAAACTGACCCGAACGCCTACCTCTATTTCATTACGCAGGGAGCTGTCTGGCCCGCCATCTGCAAAGTGATCGGAGAGGAAAACTGGATCAACGACGAGACTTACGCCACGCCGGCAGCTCGCTTGCTGCACCAGAAGCTGATCTTCGCGCGCATTGAGGAATGGACCAAGACCAAGACCAAGTTCGAGGCGATGGACATCATGAACAAGTACGACATCCCGTGCGGGCCGATCCTGTCGATGAAAGAAATCGCCGAAGATCCGTCACTGCGCGAGAGCGGCACCATCGTCGAGGTCGATCATCCCAAGCGCGGAAAATATCTGTCGGTCGGCAATCCGATCAAGCTGTCCGATAGCCCGACCGAAGTGACGCGCTCGCCGCTATTGGGCGAACACACCGAAGAAGTGCTGACACAACTGGGCTACAGTACGGAGCAAATCGCAGCGCTGCGCGAGGAACGCGTGATCTGAACCCGTGGCCGGGTAAAGCTCAGCCCGGTTTGCCGATCGAGCACCTGCACAAGATCCAGGACCGCTTCGGGTCCTTGCTTGCCGATCTTGCGGTAATGGGAATATACCGCCACGAAGAGCGTCTTCTTGGCCTCATCCTGACCGACCACATACTGGTCAAGATAATGTGCGATGGCACTGGGTGTCAGTTTCTTTGCCGATGTTGGCTGGCCTGGTGTTTGCTGGCTGTTAGGACTATCCATGCCACCCTTTCCTCTCAAACATTCTCGATCTTCATCAGGCCACTTTTGCAGTCTACCTTGACGTATCCTTCACGGCAAAGCAACCTTTCAAAATCTGCTTGGCCAGTGCGGTTGATGAATTCGGGACTGAACGAGGAACAGTATAATGCCGGCAACAAGCTCAGTTTATGTTGCTCACAACACCCCGGCAGAATTAACCCCCAAGGAGCATACCAATGCTGACCTTCATGAGCGTGGCGTTGTTGATTTACGGTTCCATGCATCTCTATGCATTCGGCAAAGTGTGGATGGCATTCCCGCATTCATTCGGCCTGGCTCTGGCGCTGATGCTGGCGGGGATCGTACTGACCTTCTCCCCGCTGCTCGTCTGGTACATGGAAAGGCAAAGCTGGCACGGCGCAGCCGTGGTGACCGCCTGGACGAGCTATACCTGGATGGGATTCCTGTTCCTGTTTTTTTGCATCAGCCTGGTATTCGATCTCGGCCATGCATTCGCGACACTGCTGCATTTCAAATGGCCCCTGAACGATGCGATGGCGTTCCGAACCGTGGGCCTGCTCGCACTTGCAGCGCTGGGCTATGGATTGATCGAGGCACGGCAGATACAGGTTGAAGAAATAAAGATCACCACACCCAAGCTCGCTTCGGGATGCGTCACCATCGCGCAGATCTCCGACCTGCATTTGGGCATGATGTCGGGAGATGCGTTTCTCGAACGCGTCATCGCCAAGTTGCGCGAGATCAAACCCGACATCGTCGTGGCGACCGGAGACATCGTCGATGGGCAAGGAGACGATCTTGATGCGCTGGCCCGACACTTTCAAACCTACACACCGCCACTCGGTGCTTACGCCGTCACCGGCAATCACGAATATTATGCCGGGCTGGATAACTCCCTGCGCTTCCTGCGCAGCGCGGGCTTTACCGTGTTGCGCGGCGAATCGGCCAAGGCAGGCGGAATCGTTCTGGTGGGTGTCGATGATCCCAGCGCACAGACGCCAGATCAGCAAGCCCGGCTGGATACCGGCAAGACGCTCGCCGCAGTCACTGCGAATGACTTCATCGTCCTGCTCAAACACCAGCCGGTGGTTAATAGCGAAACGCCATTCGACTTACAACTCTCCGGGCACATCCATGGCGGCCAGATATTCCCGTTCGTCTATCTGACGCGACTGGTCTATGGCGTGCACACCGGCCTCACCAAACTGGCCAATGGACGCCTGCTGTACGTCAGCCGCGGCGCCGGCACATGGGGGCCGCCGATACGCCTGTTTGCCCCGCCCGAGATCACGCTGATCACCATCGAGAGCAAAAACAAATGATCATCTGCTGAAAAATATGGGCGAAGGTGCATGGCGGGGAAAATGCATCCTCTTTCAACATCCTTCTAACCAACCCACTTGCGCCAGTATACAAATACTTATATATTGCATCCATGAAACCGCTCAAGTTCATCGGCTCCAGCGAAGATGACTTAGCCTCCTTCCCCTGTGAAGTGAAGCAAGTCTCAGGCTACCCACTATTCCGCGTACAAGCCGGACTGATGCCCTCCGATTGGAAGCCAATGCTGAATGTCGGCGCGGGCGCTTACGAAATCCCCATGTGCTGGGAGAATGGCGTGTGATCTATGTGGCGAAATTCGCCGATGCGGTTTATGTACTGCATGCCTTCCAGAAAAAGACACAGCAGACACGCATGGAAGACATCGCGCTGGCAACCGCCCGATACAAGCAACCCAAGGAGAGTACGAAATGAAAAAGGAAAAACTCAAAATCACCAAATCATCCGGCAACGTATTTATCGACATCGGCTTTCCGCCCGACGAAGCGGCCATCCTCTCCATGCGCGCCGACCTCATGTGCCAACTGGAAATCCTGATCCGAGACAAAGAATGGACGCAAGCCGAAGCCGCCAAGGTGCTCGGCATCTCGCAATCGCGCGTATCCGACCTGATACGCGGAAAGTGGGACAAATTTAGCTTGGACATGCTGATTACTTTGGCGACGCGAGCGGGGAAGAAAGTAGAACTTAAGCTGGCGGCGTGATTCTGAAAAACAATCCGAACCTGACCCTTTAAATCCTCCGATGATGAAAAGCTTCTTTAACCGAATCTTGTTGATTGCTGCTTTGTCGTTGACTGCTTTTAATCTCTGCGGGTGCTGCTACCTTTCAGGGCATGACATGATGAAATGTTCGATCCCCACTCCCTGAAGTTACCCTTCATTGAATCAATAGCGGCCATCATGTATTTTTTCATAATTTATTTTATTCCCGGCCTTGCGATGTTCCTTGTCGTGCTTTGGGATTACAAGTATTTACCAAAGACTGCAAGCCGACTAACAAAACAGGCTGGAGAAAACGAATCCGGTTTTTCCCTTATTGTGTTGGCAGTGCGCAATTTGCTGCTGATGGCATTGTTTGCGTTTTTTCTCTGGCCGGTGGTTGTGGTAATGGAATTGTCCGGGGAAAAGAAAAAGTGGTTGGGCTGAATATGTTACCCAAACAAACAATTTCAATGGCTGCCTCTGAAAACAATTCGAGCCCGACCTATTTAATTTTGCCCATTTAATTTTGCCAGTCTAGTGCTGGCATGAGCCACAAATGAAAGTGACAGTGCCACCGACATACCGGAATTTATTTCAACCTGTCTCGTCAGCTGTTTTAGCCAAATACCAACCAAAAAAGTGAAGCCATGAAAAAAACTGCATTCGCAATCCTATTTCTACTCAGCATAACAGCTTGCACAAGCACCCCAGTAACGCCACCGCCCGTGGTGGAGCGGCCCCCAGCAAAGATCGCGTTCGCATTGGGCGGCGGCGCGGCGCGCGGCTTTGCTCACATTGGCGTGATCAAAGCGCTGGAGGCACAAGGCATCTCTCCCGACATTGTCGTGGGCACCAGCGCCGGCTCTGTCGTGGGTGCACTCTATGCAGCCGGACTCAACGGTTTTCAAATACAGGAACTGTCCATGAACATGCAGGAAGACCAGTTTATCGACGGCTCGGGCATGTACCAATGCATTGCCGAGACGGTCATCTCGGACAAGAGGGGTTGCATCAAGGGGCAAGCGCTGCAGGATTTCATCAACAAAAACGTCAATGGCCGCCCGATGGAAAAGCTCAATAAAACTTTTGCCGCAGTCGCCACCAACCTGGGCACTGGTGAGATGGTGGTATTCCGCACGGGCAACACCGGCATGGCAGTTCGAGCCTCATCATCCGTGCCGGTGTTTTTCGAGCCCGTTACCATCAACGGCCAGGATTACGTGGATGGCGGGCTGGTCGCGCCCGTCCCGGCAAGCGTTGCTCGCTCAATGGGTGCGGATTTCGTCATCGCCGTCGACATTTCAGACCGCCCCCAGGACAGAAAAGCGACAGGGATCACT
>JADGRM010000201.1 GCA_017880945.1 Gallionella sp.
AATGGATTGTGATTCATGGAAACGAGTAACGCAAAAAAAGGTGGCTGCCGCCGCGCCTCAGGTCGACCAGGGTTCCCCATACGGGGCTGCGCAGTGCGAACATTTGCCCCATGACGAGGCTGAACTGTTGATCGTCAATCTGGCGGCCGGCAATCTGCGGCGCGAGGGTCAGGAACTGTTCGTCGAGGACTCCCTCCGCGTAGAAATTGCCCAACAACTGCGGCCCGCCCTCGACGAGGATCAGCTTGCCGGCATTTACGCGGCATACCTGGTCGATGATGGAGCTTGCGCGTATGGTGCCAACGCTGCGCACCGCGCGAATTTCGACCGCATCGGAGGCATTCTGTTTGCGCAACCGCTTGGCGCCAGCGGTCGTCGTCACAATCAGCACCGGAACCTTGCCGGAGGCGAATACGGGCAAATCCAGATCGATCTGCCCGCTGCCGCTGACGATCACATTCAGCGGCGGTCCGTGTTTGCCCAGCGCCGTGCGCAACTGGCGATATTCATCCGCGAGGTCTGGAAAAACGTCTTCGGCTGTCCAGATGTGATGCCGGTCGGTGCCCAGCGTGCCTGCGCCGATGATCACCACGTCCGCAATGGCGCGCAACAGCCCCATCACCATGCGATCCTGGACGCTGAACCCACTGATGTCGCTGCCGCTCGCGTGTCCCTTCACATTGAGCGAAACGACGCCGTCCAGTGTGGTCACAAAATTGCTGATGACGTGCGGCCGCTCACGCGCAAGCGGCATGCGCAGACTTCCGTAAAGGCGCGCCAGCTTGGCAGGCAACGGCAGCGCCTTGCCGACTTTCGATTCGAAAAGCGTGTCCAGTGGTGTGAGCGGGGGGGCGAGAGGTGTGGGGTTGCGCCGGGGCATTGCGTCACTCCTATGTCGAGAAAGGTTAGGAAATTCAACCGCACGAGCCGAAGTATCTTCGACGTAAGTGGCCCTGTCAAACGCCCATTTTCATCTTTGAGTCACGAAAAAAGTTGTAGTCGGCGGTGAGAATGCGCGTAGCGACGAGCTAAAAAGGTCAGCTTCACCTTTAAATTTCCCGCATCAGTTCACCGCCATTTTTACCAGCCTCGAAGTCAAGATGCCAATCACCAAAGGCATTCCAAAAGCTTTTTAGCAGGAAAACATTGGCCCAGCATCACCACTATCAACAACCAGCCGATAACAGAAATGATTGCCAATCTTACTTAGTAAGCCGCTGTGATATAATACGAACATATCAGCAAATTCAACGAGGGCAACATGGCAACCATGACTGTTTCATCCAAAGGGCAGATCGTGCTACCCGCAGACATCCGGCGGCGGCTTGGCTTGATGGCAGGCACCCAAATGGAGATCATCGAAGAGCCGGACGGAGTGCGGTTGGTGGTTTCTCGTCCAGTCAAAGCGACCAGCATCGCCGCTTGCGCAGGCATGGTGACCGCCCCTTCGACAGGCAACGCGCGCAATCTGGCTGATTTCGATCCTGCCTCGTTGTTGAACAATAAAAGACGGAAAACGCTTGTCCGGGCACCCGAATGAATGCGGTAGATACCAATGTGCTGGCACGCTTCTTCATCAACGATGAGGATGACCGTGAAGCTGCACGGCAACGCCCCGCCGCAATCGCTGCACTGTCCAGCGTAGTATTCGTGTCTATCTCGGTGATACTGGAATTTGAATGGGTGATGCGTGGTTTTTACGAACTCTCGCGCAAAGACATCCAGCGTGTATTTGAGTCGCTGTGCGGTTTGGAGAACGTCCAGATCGAAGATCGTGGCATCGTGCTCACCGCATTAAACGCCTATCAACAAGGGCTGGATTTTGCCGACGCTTTGCACCTTGCACGTACAGATTTTTGCAACACCTTCCTGAGCTTTGACCAGCGATTGAAGAAGCGCGCGAAGGCAGCCGGATTATCGCCTACGGTGGAGACACCCAAGGCATGATTATTTTTACAAAACCAATGAGCCTCTGAATAAGTGCAAAATGCGGTTCGATACATTTTCCGTTCATCCTGAGTGCCGTGCGTAGCGCGGTGCATCGAATGGGCGAACGGGAAACACTCACCGCGAACGGATTTAATCAGATGTTCAAAATTATTCGATTAACTTTTTAAGAACCACACCATGAACACTGAACCCACCATTCCCCAATCCAAAGAACTTTTGGCCGGACACCCGCAAGACGAAAACCAGATCTTCACGGAACGCCGCAGCAAGCTCAGCGCGATACGCCAGACAGGCGTGGCTTTCCCCAACGACTTCGAGCGCAAGCATCTCGCTGGCGACCTGCATGCCGAATTCGGTGAGAAGACCCATGAAGAACTGGAAGCATTGCAGATTCACATTGCCGTGGCCGGACGCATGATGTTGAAGCGGGTGATGGGCAAGGCCAGCTTTGCCACGGTGCAGGATATGAGCGGACGTATCCAGTTGTTCATCAGCAACGGCGATACCGGCGAAGAAGCGCACAACGCGTTCAAGCATTACGACCTCGGCGACATCCTCGGCGCGGTGGGCGTGCTGTTCAAGACCAAGACCGGCGAACTCTCCGTCCGTGTGACGCAAGTGCGTCTGCTGACCAAGGCGCTGCGCCCGCTGCCGGAGAAATTCCACGGTCTGTCCGATCAGGAACAGAAATACCGCCAGCGTTACCTCGACCTGATCACCAACGAGGACACGCGCAAGGTGTTCATGACGCGCACCAAGATCATCCAGGCAATACGCGAATTCTTCATCCGCCACGGCTATCTGGAAGTGGAAACGCCGATGATGCACTCCATCCCGGGAGGTGCTGCTGCCAAGCCCTTCGAGACGCACCACAACGCGCTGGACATGAAAATGTATCTGCGCATCGCGCCGGAGCTGTATCTGAAACGCCTGGTGGTGGGCGGTTTCGAGAAGGTGTTCGAGATCAACCGCAACTTCCGCAACGAGGGTCTGTCCACGCGGCACAACCCGGAATTCACAATGCTGGAATTTTACGAAGCATACCGCGACTATCGCTACCTGATGGATTTCAGCGAAAGCCTGTTCCGCGAGGTGGCGCAAAAGGTTCTGGGCAAGACGCTGATCAGCTATCAGGGCAAGGAATTGGATCTGGGCAAACCTTTCCATCGTTTGACCATGGTACAGGCGATCCAGAAATATCATCCGCAATTCACCACCACACAACTCAATGACCGCGAGTTCGTGGTCGCCGAACTGCAAGACCTGAAAGCCAAATACAAAACACAGGATGGCATCGGCGGATTACAGCTGTCTTTGTTCGAGGAACTGGCCGAGGCACAGTTGTTCGAGCCGACCTTCATTGTCGATTACCCGGTGGAAGTCTCACCGCTGGCGCGCAGCAGTGATGCGAATCCTGCGATCACCGAGCGCTTCGAACTGTTCATCGTCGGGCGCGAAATCGCCAACGGCTTCTCGGAATTGAATGACGCGGAAGATCAGGCCGCGCGTTTCGATGCGCAGGTAGCGGCAAAAGATGCCGGGGATGAAGAGGCGATGTTCAAGGACAACGACTACGTGCGCGCGCTGGAATACGGCCTGCCACCTACCGCCGGTGAGGGCATCGGCATCGACAGGCTGGTGATGCTGCTCACCGACAGCGCCAGCATACGCGATGTGATCTTGTTCCCGCAGATGCGCCCCGAGTAAACAGGGCAATAAAAACTACTGATGGAACGACTAGCCATCTGACTATGCTGCCAAAAGGCTTTGCATAGCCATTCGGCTGATGAACTAACTAGCCATTCGACTAGGCTACCAAAAAACGCCAGCCAAGTCGCTGGTTATAAGTCACCAAAAGA
>JADGRM010000036.1 GCA_017880945.1 Gallionella sp.
GGACTATTGGCATGGAGTGTAGTGAAGCTGATCAAGATTAGCGTGTACCTGTTGATGAGCGCGCTGGTGGCTCAGGCGATCCTGTCCTGGGTCAATCCTTTCACTCCTCTGGCTCCCTTGCTTGCGGCAATCACCCAGCGCTTCCTGCGGCCGCTGCAACGCTTTTTGCCGTTGATCGGCAACGTGGATCTGTCATCGCTGTTTCTTCTGGTGATCTGCCAGATCATTCTGTTAGTGCCATTGGCGATGCTTGAGAGCCTGGCGGTACGGTTGCTCTGAAGTCATCCCTCGTGCAAACGAACTGGTATCGCCGCAACGGGGAAGTCATCACGCTGACGTTGCACGTTCAACCGGGGGCGAAGCACAGCGAAATCGTTGGGATGCACGGTGAAGCGCTCAAGATAAAATTGGCTGCCCCGCCCATCGAAGGACGCGCCAACGAAGCGCTGTTGAAATTCATCGCTGAATTGTTTGCCGTGCCGCTGCGCAAAGTCGAACTCAAGCAAGGCGGGCAATCGCGTCACAAAGTGGTGGCGGTGATCGGCAGCAAAGTCGAGCCGGAAAGCCTGTTAGCAGAAAGATAGCAAAGTTTCTGAATTTACTGGTGAAGACGGCTATGAGTATGTGCCGCTTGGTGCCAGGAGCTAATGCCCAAGGTTGCTATTCAATTTGATACACGGCACGATGCGATCATCAGGACACTATTCCTGCAGCCTGGTTCGGCAGTGAAAGAATGGGAAGGAATCATATGGCTATTACACTTGCGTTTGATGTTTATGGCACTCTAATAGACACTTATGGCGTCATAGCCGCGTTGGAAAAGCATGTCGGCAATCAAGCCCCTGAATTCTCTCGTACCTGGCGCGAGAAACAGCTTGAATATTCATTTCGTCGCGGCCTGATGCAGAATTATGAAAACTTTGCCATATGCACCGGCAATGCCCTCGATTACACGAGTTCATACTTTAAAGTCCCGTTAAACCATAAAGACAAGGAAGAACTGATGGGCGCATACAGAATATTGCCGGCATTCGATGACGTAGAAAAAGGGTTGGCTCGTGCCAAGAAATCCGGTTTCAGATTGTTCGCGTTCTCCAATGGCAGTGCCGATGCGGTGGAAGCATTGCTGAAGAATGCGGGAATCAGAGACTATTTTATTGGGGTGGTGAGTGTTGATGAAATGAAGTCTTACAAACCCAACCCCGCCGTATACAGTCATTTTTTAAGAAGGGCCGGTACGTTGGGGGCGAATGCCTGGCTTGTCTCAAGCAACCCATTCGATGTGATTGGGGCTATCTCTTCCGGAATGCGCGCAGCGTGGCTTAAACGTTCGCCAGATGCATTATTCGATCCGTGGGGAATCGAGCCCACATTGACAGTAACTAGTCTCTTGAACTTGGCCGAACAGATTGACCAGGAATCGAGAAGAGACTGACAAGTGCGTGCATACGGACTGGAAGCCCTTCAAAGATGCGCGATTTATCAAAAAACACACTCGGCATTTATCCAACTAAATGATGCACGGATAACCAAAATGCTTCATTAAAATAATAACGCCGCATCAATGCGGCGTTATGTGTCGGCATATGGGATGCCGATTGGGTCAGTCATCGAATACTGACTTGGGTAGCAACTAAAGGTGATTAATCATTGAAGTGTCGATAGGCGTCTCCCATAAACGGTTAACCTTTCCAAACCCATGCTCGAGAACCACGTTTATTTTATACACTTAATTTCTGGTAAATTCAACCCAAAAGAATTGAACCGGCCGCCTTATACTGACATTTAATATTTGTAGATTTAATTTCTATATGAACACAGCCGCGACCGATCGCTTTGCCATCTATACATCCGAACTCACACGCCAGTTCGGACAGTTGACTGCGGTGGACCACATTGACTTGCGCGTTCCTTATGGGCAGATATTCGGCTTGCTCGGTGCAAACGGTGCTGGAAAGAGCACCGTGATCAAGATGCTCACAACTTTGCTGTCGCCGACATCAGGGACAGCCGAAGTCGGCGGATTCGACATCATCAAATCCCCGGGAGAGGTCAGGCGGCGCATCGGCTACGTGTCGCAACTCGTGTCAGCCGACGGTGCCCTGACCGGCTACGAAAATCTGCGCCTGTCGGCCAAACTCTATGGCCTGACCAAAGCAGAGAGGGACGAACGCATCGCCGATGCGCTGGACTTCATGGGCCTTGCCGATTCGGCGCACAAACTGGTGAAAACTTTTTCCGGCGGCATGATCCGCAGGCTAGAGCTTGCCCAGGCCATGTTGCATCGTCCAGCGATCCTGTTTCTGGACGAGCCAACATTAGGTCTCGATCCGGTTGCGCGCCGTGTGGTGTGGGATCGGCTGCTGGATCTCAGGCATGACTATGGCATGACGGTACTGATCACCACGCACGACATGGAAGAAGCCGAGACACTTTCCGACCAGCTGGCGATCCTGCATGTGGGGAGGGTAAGCGTGGTCGGCAATCCTGCCGAGTTGCGCGCGGGACTTGGAGCGGACGCCACCATGGATGATGTGTTCGTGCATTACGCGGGCGGCCTGATACACGAAAGCGGGACTTTCAGCGAGGTCGCCCAGACTCGCCGGACTGCTCATCGCCTCGGCTGAGTGGCTCTTTCCGATGTGCGTAAAATTTTTGCCGGATGTCCGAAAAACTTTTCGGCCGGGCACCCGTAGGAGCGGGCCATGCCCGCGAACATTTTTTCGCGGGCATGGCCCGCTCCTACACACATGCTGTTCTTGATGAATTGGAATAACAGATGGAAAGATTCCTCCGCGAGAGTGCCGCGATTGTTGAAGTAGAACTGATCAAACTCGTCCGCGATCCGACCGAAATCGTCTCCCGCGCGGTGCAGCCGGTGCTGTGGCTGGTGGTGTTCGGACAGGTTCTCGCCCAGGTTCGCGGCATCCATACCGGGCAGTTGAGCTATCTTGCGTTCATCACGCCCGGAATCCTTGCACAGAGCGTCCTGTTCAGCGCGATCTTCTATGGCATCGCTGTCATCTGGGAGCGCGACCTTGGCGTGGTGCATAAACTGCTGGTGAGTCCCGCCCGGCGAATTTCGCTGGTTTTTGGCAAAGCGGTCGCCGCCGGATTCCGCGGCATCCTGCAGGCTGTGGTCATATACCTGATCGCGTTCGTGATGCATGTTTCACTCAGGCTCGATCCGCTGGCGATATTCGCGGTGCTGGCCGGTGTGATGCTGGGATCGGGGATATTTGCCACTTTCTCGCTGATCATCGCGTGCATCGTAAAAACGCGCGAGCGTTTCATGGGCATCGGGCAGCTCCTGACCATGCCGATGTTTTTCGCGAGCAACGCGATCTATCCGCTGGACATCATGCCAAGCTGGCTGCGTGTCATCGCGCAGATCAATCCGCTCACCTATCTGATCGACGCGTTGCGCGGACTGATGATCATGGGAGGGGAAAGCATTCACGGTTACGCTGTTGATTTCACGGTCATGGTCACGGTGTTTGCTTTCCTGCTTTTCGTCGCCGTGAGGTTGTACCCGACGTTGGCGGAATGAGTATGCGCCGAGATTTCGGCCTGTGTGTGATCTCTGCGAAAAAGCAGTGGTGAAATTGCTCTAAAATCGTTCCATGGTTCCAGGAACGGCAGCGAATGGCGTAATCGGGCAACCATCGGATGATCGCCAAGCAAGGAGAAATCATTTGCGGCTTCTGCTGAACTGAATAATGAGCAACTGGTTGCGTCATGGTATCCGCGATATCTGCACAAATTCACCCTGCCATTCATCAACCAATGCTGAAGACCACGACGCCGACTGTACGATAGTGAATGTATTTAGAGCATTGCTTGGCAAGGCCGGTGCCTTACATCAGGATGACATCGTACTGCTCCTGATTGTATATCGTTTCAACTTGCAGCGAGATCGGCTTGGCAATGAAGTCGGAAAGCTGAGCAAGAGCCTGGGATTCCTCGTCCAGGAACAAATCGATCACATTTTGCGAAGCGAGGATACGATATTCGCGCGCATTGAACTGGCGCGCCTCTCGGACGATCTCGCGCAAGATCTCATAGCAAACGGTCTGCGCGGTTTTCACTTCACCGCGCCCCTGACAAGTCGGGCATGACTCGCACAGCACATGCGCCAGGCTCTCGCGGGTACGCTTGCGGGTCATTTCCACCAAACCCAGTGCGGAAAAACCGTTCACACTGATGCGCGTATGGTCGCGCGCCAGGGCTTTTTTGAACTCCTCCAGCACGGCATCGCGATGTTCCTGCGTATCCATGTCGATGAAATCGCAGATGATGATGCCACCCAGATTGCGCAGACGCAGTTGCCGCGCGATGACCTGCGTGGCTTCCAGATTGGTCTTGAAAATGGTGTCGTCAAAATTGCGCAACCCGACAAAACCGCCTGTATTCACGTCCACGGTAGTCATCGCTTCGGTCTGGTCGATGATCAGATAACCGCCCGATTTCAGGTCGACACGCTTGGACAAGGCCCGCTCGATCTCCTCTTCCACACCATGCAAATCGAACAGCGGGCGCACGCCGGGATAGTGTTCGAGCCGTTCAGCCGCGATGGGATTGTAGGCTTGCGCGAACTCCAGCATTCTTTGATAAGTGCTGCGCGAATCCACCAGGATGTGCGTGGTGGCGTGGCCGACAAAATCACGCAGCACCCGCAGGCTGATGTCGAGTTCCTGATACAGCAGTTGCGGCGCGCTGGCCGTCTTCGCGATGGCCTGCAGATTACTCCACAGCTTGTCCAAATAGGCGATATCGGCAGCAAAATCCAGTTCCGCCGAGGCCTCCGCCACGGTGCGGATGATATAGCCGCCCTTGTGCTCAGGCGG
Source organism: Gallionella sp. (assembly GCA_017880945.1). Taxonomy (GTDB): domain Bacteria; phylum Pseudomonadota; class Gammaproteobacteria; order Burkholderiales; family Gallionellaceae; genus Gallionella. The sequence goes on from JADGRM010000036.1 coordinate 4,848, forward strand.
CAAAACGGCTTGCAGCCTGGCACGCAATGCATCACGCTGCTCCTCGCTCTCGATGCGCTGTGAAACGCCGATATGTGTCTCTTGCGGCAGATACACCAGCAAACGTCCGGCGATGCTCAGTTGGGTGGAGAGCCGAGCACCCTTGGTGCCCAGCGGCTCCTTGATGACTTGCACCAACAGCTTCTGACCTTCGTACAAAACTTTTTCTATCGGTTTTGCAGTGTCGCCGTTGTGGCTGTTCTCCCAAATGTCCGCCACATGCAGGAAAGCCGAACGCTCCAGTCCGATGTCGATAAAAGCCGATTGCATGCCCGGCAGCACGCGCATGACCTTGCCGAGATATACGTTGCTGACGATACCGCGATTGCTGCCGCGTTCGATGTGCAGGTCTTGCACTACGCCGAGTTGCATCACCGCGACGCGGGTCTCCTGGGGGGTGACGTTAATAAGGATTTCTTCGCTCATGATATTAGAGAACTTCCAGGCTCAACTGCATTTCACGGTGTGGGGTAATCGAAGCGCTGCAGCAACTGCACGGTCTCAAACAGCGGCAAGCCCATCACGCCGGAATAGCTGCCGGACAGATGTTCGATGAATGCCCCGGCCTGCCCTTGTATGGCATAACCACCGGCCTTGTCGGTATACTCGCGTGTATGCAGATAGCGGCGGATACGCTCTTCGCTGAGCGTGGCGAAGCGCACCGTGGAGGTGGAAACTGAAACTTCGACATGTTCGCCCATCACGATCGCAACTGCGCTGAGCACCTGGTGTTCCCGTCCGGAAAGTTGGCGCAGCATCGCGGCGGCCTGCTCGGCAGTATCCGGTTTGCCGAAGATATGTCCATCCAGCGAAATAGTGGTGTCTGCGGCCAGCACCGGAAACGACGGAAGATTGCGAAGCCTGAGCGCGGCATAACCCGCTTCGGCCTTGGCCTGCGAGACCCGTTGAACATATTTCTCCGGCGACTCATCGGCATGGGACGTCTCATCCACGGCAATGTTGCGGCGCGGATCCGAGCGCAGCAACAGCATCTCGAAATTGACACCGATCTGTTTCAGCAATTCGCGACGCCGCGGACTCTGCGAGGCAAGGTAGATGCGTGGCTGGATGATGCGCATATTATTTCCTGTCTTGGTTGAACCCGAAGGGGCTATTCACGGTGATAGGGGTGATTGTGCATCATGCTGTGCGCCCGGTACAACTGTTCGGCAAGCAGTACCCGGACAAAAGCGTGCGGCAGGGTGAGCGCAGACAAGGCCAGCAGCTGTTGCGCAGCCTGTTTGACCGATTCATGCAAGCCATCAGCGCCGCCGATGATGAACGCCACGTCATATCCTTCACGCATCCAGTCCTGCATCTGGGCGGCAAGCAGTTTGGTGGTTGGCTGGGTGCCGCGCTCATCCAGTGCGATGCGTCGGCAGTTTTGCGGCAGCGCGGCAAGGATGCGCAGCGCTTCGGCTTCCATGATCTGTGTCGTGGTCTTGCCGGTGGTGCGCGGTTCGGGTTTGATTTCCAGCAGTGATATCTGCGCCTCGCGCGGCATGCGCTTGGTATATTCGTTGAAACCCGCCGTGATCCAGTCCGGCATCTTGTGTCCCACGGAGACGATGATTAACTTCATTTTAAAAACATCTCAACCACGGAATACACGGAATAAAAACAAACCTCACATTTTCCGTGTGTTCCGCGGTTACGAATTGAGATTTTCCGTTCATGAAACGGGAATTATTTAGGGGGCTGCGCCAATTTGGGTCTGGCTGCCTGCGCCTTGCTCCACAATTCCTCGAGGTTGTAGTAATCGCGGATTGCGGGCTGCATGATGTGTACCAGCACCTCGCCCAAGTCCACCAAAATCCACTCGCCGCTTTCCTCGCCTTCGCGGCCATATATGTTCTCACCGCGTTCTTTGAGCTTGACCACCACGTTGTCGGCAAGCGCCTTGGTCTGCCGGGTGGAGTTGGCGCTGGCAATGACCATGCGCTCGAACATCGAGCTGAGTTTGCTGGTGTCGATCACGGTGATTTTGTTTGCTTTGACGTCTTCAAGTGCGGCAACAACGGCTAGTGTTTTTTCTTCGGTAGTTAGCATGGTGTATATAAATGATGTTGATGAATGTAATCCGCGACCGCATTGGGCAGCAGATAGCGTATGGTGCGATTCTCAGCCACGCGGCTGCGGATCAGCGTGGCGGAAATCTCCAGCTTGGGGATGGCCATTTCGGCAATCCCGCCGGCAGGCTGTTGCGATAATGCATCAGCAGCGCACAAGCGCTGTTGATAGTGCCGGCGCAATGCCGGTGTGGCCGTGTGGATACGATCCTCCAGCGTAAAACCGGGGCGGTAACCCACCACGATATGCGCCAGTTCGAACAACCGCTCCCACTCGTGCCAGGTGTTCAATTGCAAAAATGCATCACCGCCCATCAGCAAACACAGCGGTTGTGCCACGCCCAACTCGGCACGCAATTCGCGCAGCGTATCCACCGTATAGCAGGGCGTGGTGCGCTCGACTTCGCGGGCGTCCAGCACGAAAGCCGGTTGATCGGCAATCGCCAGCCGTACCATCGCGCTGCGATGCTGCGCGGATACCTGAGGAGCATCACGATGCGGCGGCGTGCCGGTGGGAATGAAACGGATCTGCCGGAGATTCGCCAACTCGAGCATTTCTTCGGCGAGACGCAGATGCCCGTAGTGAATCGGGTCGAACGTCCCGCCCAGGATGCCGATCGCTTTTTCGCTCACTGAGTACAGTGCCCGGGAGGACAACGTCAGGGATTACAACGCAAGCCGGCGAGTATCCGCCAATACTTGCGAGAGAAACACTATAAAGCGCGCCGCCGCCGCGCCATCGATCACGCGATGGTCGTACGACAACGACAGCGGCAGCATCAGCCGCGCCACGAATGTGTCATCCTGGTGCATAGGCTTGATGATGGCCTTGGACACGCCGAGGATCGCCAGTTCCGGCGCGTTGATGATCGGCGTGAACGCCGTGCCGCCGATGCCGCCCAGGCTGGAAATCGTGAAGCAGCCGCCTTGCATTTCGGCTGCGGTGATCTTCTTCTCGCGGGCGCGCGCGCTGATCTCGCCGAGTTCCTTGGCAATTTGCACGATACCCTTCTTGTCCACATCGCGCAGCACCGGCACCATCAGTCCGTCGGGCGTATCAACCGCCACGCCGATGTGGAAGTATTGCTTGAACACCAGATTCTCGCCGCTGGCATCCAGCGATGCGTTGAATTCAGGAAACTGTTGCAGCGCGACCACGACCGCCTTTACCATGAATGCCAGCGGCGTGATCTTGATGTTCTGCTTGGCGTATTCCACGCCGAGTTCCTTGCGGAAGGCATCCATTTCGGTGATGTCGGCCTCGTCGAACTGCGTGATGTGCGGGATGGTCACCCAGTTGCGATGCAGATTCGCGCCGGATATCTTCTTGATGCGCGACAGCGGCCTGGTCTCGATCGCGCCAAACTTGGCGAAATCCACCACCGGCATCGCCAGCACCTGCAGGCCATTGCCGCCGGTAGCGCCGCGCGGTTGCGCGAGAGCGGCCTTGACGAACAGCTGCACGTCGTCTTTGGTCACGCGGCCCTTCTCGCCGCTGCCTTTGACTTGGGCAACCTGGACACCGAGTTCGCGCGCGAAGCGGCGTATCGCCGGGCTGGCGTGTGCCTTTCCTGCGGAAGGGTCGCTGTGTAACAGCGGGGCTGCGCCAAGACCGCCCGAAGGGCGAGGGGCTGGCGGCGTATCCTTTACGGGTGCACCTGCCGCCGCAGGTTGCGATGTTTGGACGACCGCGGGTGCAACTGCAACCGGTGCTGCCACTGGTGCGGTAGCCGGAGCAGGCGCAGGTTGCACAGCCGGTTGGCTATTTTGTGGCACACCCGCCGCATCGCTGCTTTCCAGCAGCAAAATCAGCGAGCCTTGCGACACTTTGTCGCCGACCTTGACCTTCATTTCCTTGATCACGCCGGCGTAGGGCGACGGCACTTCCATCGCCGCCTTATCGGTTTCCAGCGTCACCAGATTGTCCTCGGCTTTAACCGTGTCGCCGACCTTCACCATTACTTCGATGATGCTCACATCCTTGTAACCGCCGATGTCGGGCACCATTACTTGTTTGATTTCTGCCACGTGTATCTCCTCCCAACCTTAAACAGTCGTTGGGTTTGGTTTTTCTGGATTGATGTTGTAAAGCTTGATGGCCTTGCTGACTACGTCGGCCTTGATCGTGCCTTCATCGGTCAATGCCTTCAATGCGGCAACGGCGATGTAGTAGCGATCCACCTCGAAGAACTGGCGCAACTTCTTGCGCGTGTCGGAACGGCCGAAGCCGTCCGTGCCCAGCACCTTGTAATGCTTGGGCAGGAAGCCGCGAATCTGGTCGGCGAACGAGCGCATGTAATCGGTCGCGGCGATCACCGGCCCGCCGCGACCGGACAGGCACTGTTCGACATAGCTGACGCGCGCCTTCGCTTCCGGATGCAGCATGTTCCAGCGCTCGCAATCCAGCCCCTCGCGACGCAATTCGGTAAAGCTGGTCACGCTCCAGATGTCCGATGCAACGCCAAAATCCTTTTCCAACAGTTCCGCTGCGGCGATCGCCTCGCGAAGGATGGTGCCGCTACCCATCAACTGCACGCAAGGTTTTGCCTCTTGCCCCTTGTCCTTTGTACCTTGTCCCTTCGTTGTCGCACCTTCGCTGAACAGATACATGCCCTTGATGATGCCTGCTTCCGCGCCCTTGGGCATCGCCGGATGGGCGTAATTTTCGTTCATCACGGTGAGGTAATAGAACACGTCTTCCTGTTCGACATACATGCGGCGCATACCGTCGTGAATGATGACGGCGAGTTCATACGCGAATGTCGGGTCGTAAGACACGCAATTCGGAATGGTTGCCGACATCAGATGGCTGTGGCCGTCTTCGTGTTGCAAGCCTTCTCCGTTCAGCGTGGTGCGGCCCGCCGTGCCGCCCAGCAGGAAGCCGCGTGCGCGCATGTCGCCGGCCGCCCAGGCCAGATCGCCGACGCGCTGGAAACCGAACATCGAATAGTAAATGTAGAACGGCAGCATCGCCACACCGTGGTTGGCGTAAGCGGTGGCGGCGGCGATCCACGATGACATCGCGCCGGCTTCGTTGATGCCTTCCTGCAGGATCTGCCCGTTCTGGTCTTCCTTGTAGAACATCAACTGCTCGGAATCCTGCGGTGTATAGAGTTGCCCGACCTGCGAGAAAATCCCCAACTGGCGGAACATGCCTTCCATACCGAAAGTGCGCGATTCATCCGGCACAATAGGCACGATTTGCTTGCCGATATTCTTGTCCTTGACCAGGATGCCGAGCATGCGCACGAATGCCATCGTGGTGGATATCTCGCGTTCTTCGGTGCCTTTCAGCAACGCGTCGAAGGCCTCCAGACCCGGTATCTGCAACGGCTCGCTGACCGGCGTGCGCTGCGGAACCACGCCCATTTCCTGACCGCGTTCCTTAAGATATTTCATCTCCAGGCTATCCTCGGGCGGACGGTAAAAAGTCAGGTTTTCAACCTGCTCATCGCTCAGCGGAATGTTGAAACGGTCGCGGAATTGCAATAACACATCGCCCTTCATCTTCTTTTGCTGGTGGGTGATATTCTGGCCTTCGCCCGCCTGGCCCATGCCGTAGCCCTTTACGGTCTTGGCCAGGATCACGGTCGGCTGGCCCGTGTGTTTGCTGGCCGCCGCATAAGCGGCAAATACTTTCCTCGGATCGTGACCGCCGCGATTCAAACGCCAGATTTCGTCATCTGACATATCGGCGACCATTTCCAGCAATTCCGGATATTTGCCGAAAAAATGTTCGCGCACATACGCGCCGTCCCTGGACTTGTAAGTCTGATATTCGCCGTCCACCACTTCCTGCATGCGCTTTTGCAACAAGCCGTTTTTATCCTTGGCGAGCAGACGATCCCACTGGTTGCCCCATACCACTTTGATGACGTTCCAGCCCGCGCCGCGAAACACGCCTTCCAGTTCCTGGATGATCTTGCCATTGCCGCGCACCGGGCCATCGAGGCGCTGCAGATTGCAGTTGACCACGAAGATCAGGTTGTCGAGCTTCTCGCGCCCGGCCATCGAGACTGCGCCCAGCGATTCCGGCTCGTCGGTCTCGCCATCGCCCAGATACGCCCACACCTTGCATCCGGCAGTCTTAGCCATGCCGCGATGTTCCAGATAGCGCATGAAGCGCGCCTGGTAAATCGCCATCAGCGGGCCCAGGCCCATCGACACGGTGGGGAACTGCCAGAAGTCCGGCATCAGCCAGGGGTGCGGATAAGAGGACAGACCGCCGCCTTGCGATTCCTGGCGGAACTTGTACATCTGCTCTTCGCTGATGCGTCCTTCGAGGAAGGCGCGGGCATAAATGCCGGGCGACGAGTGTCCCTGAAAATACACCAGATCGCCGCCATGCGTGTCGGTCTTGCCGTGGAAAAAATGATTGAAGGCCACGTCATACAACGTGGCTGCGGAAGCAAAGCTGGCGATATGCCCGCCCAGCTCGGACGAATCGTGATTGGCATTCAACACCAGCGCCATCGCATTCCAGCGCATCAAGCCGCGGATACGGTGTTCCAGATCCTGATTGCCGGTGGAGCGCTGTTCCTCGTCCACCGGTATCGTGTTGCAATACGGCGTGGTCGCATTGAACGGCATGCCCGCACCGGAATGGCGCGCTTTGTCGAGCAATTCCCCGAGCAGAAAACGGACGCGCTCCGCGCCTTCGTTTTCCAATACCGACTCAAGGGCGTCCAGCCACTCCTGGGTTTCTTGCGGGTCGTAATCAGGTAATAATGCCATCTTTCCGTTCTCTCTATAAATGCGACGTAATTTTTAGGGGTTTCCTTATTCCGAACAAGCGATTGTCTCTTGCTCGGTGATGATCCATTCCACTTTTACATCCGTCGCTTCCTGCGGGATTTGTTCGACTATTTGCAGCGCGAACGCAGCAGCCACCAACGCGGGTCGATGCGTCACAGGGGCTATAACCAGCGACTTGGCGGGTGTTAACCAGCGGCTTATGTCACCGTTTTTTGGTGACTTAGCCGAATGGCTATGCAAAGCTGTTTGCTCACCTAGTCGAATGGCTAGTTGTTTCATCAGCAGCTTGTCGTAAAAACCACCGCCGTAACCCAGCCGTGCGCCATTCCTGCTGAAAGCCACCCCCGGTAAAAGTGCGAATTCTACCTCATTTAGCGTGGTCAACTGCTCACAACGTTCGACTACCGGCTCGCGTATCCCCCACAATCCCGACTCCAACTGGTTTTCCAGATCATCCACCCAATACAAATCCAACTGATTGGTATGGCGGTTCACCCGTGGCAACGCTAATTTTTTGCCATCCGCCAGCACCTGTTGTATCCAGAGTTCGCTGGCGAACTCTGCGCCGAAATTCATGTAGCCGAGTACGGCATTGGCCTGCCGGTAAATTTCCAGCTTGAAGATGCGTGCGCTGATCGCCTCGCTGCAGGCGGCGCGTACGTCAGGCGAAAGCTGCTCGCGCAGCGCGAGTAACTTCTTGCGGATGCCGAGCTTGGTCATGTGCGGCGAAGCCGGCATGGTCGCTTAACCCAAAAACAAGCGGTACGCCGGATTATCACTCTCGTCCCAATAGCGATAGCCGAGCGTGTCGAGGAAGGTCTTCAGCGCCTTCTTGTCGTGATGCGGCACTTGCATGCCGACCAGCACGCGGCCGTAATCCGCGCCATGGTTGCGGTAGTGGAACAGG
>JADGRM010000037.1 GCA_017880945.1 Gallionella sp.
CAGACCTCGCCGCAGTTCGAGCCGATGAAAGCTGTGCCGGGTATGGGAAAAAGTCCAAAATGGTTCGCCTATTTCGGCGGTGGCAAGAAGGGCGGAAAAAAATGACCCAACTCGGCCATATTGAAAAGAAAGGCTCGCTATGACTCAGCTCGCCTTGGTCATCGATCTCAATGTTTGCGTGGGCTGTCATGCCTGCGTGACCAGTTGCAAGGAATGGAACACTTCCGGTTCGGCCGGGCCGCTGTGCGACGAGAATCCCTATGGTGCCGATCCGACCGGTACGTTCTTCAACCGTGTTCAGACTTTCGAGGTTGGACAATATCCCAACACCGAGACGGTGCATTTCCCCAAATCCTGTCTGCATTGCGAGGATCCGCCCTGCGTGCCGGTCTGTCCGACAGGCGCTTCCTACAAGCGCAAGCAGGATGGCATCGTGCTGGTGGATTACGACAAGTGTATCGGCTGCAAATATTGCGCATGGGCATGTCCTTACGGTGCACGCGAGATAGACGAGAAACAGCAGGTGATGAAGAAATGCACCCTGTGCGTGGACCGCATCTACGACACGACACTGCCGGAAAGAGACCGCAAACCGGCGTGCGTCATGGCCTGCCCGACCAGCGCACGGCTGTTCGGGGATATTCATGATGCCGAATCAGCGGTGTCGAAGGCGATCCGCGAAAGCGCGGGTTATGCGCTGATGCCGGAATGGGGCACCCATCCGGCCAACCATTATTTGCCGCGGCGCAAGACCAATCTCAAGATACACGAGGACGAACTTGAACGTATCGACAACCCGCTCAAGGTTGACGGAAAATTGCCCAAACCGAGCAAGACCGATCCTACTCTGGACGATGTTACATCCTGGTAATCACTAAAAAACATGAATCCAGCCCTCTCAGTCATCTTTCTCACCACCTTGATCGGCGTCGGTCAGGGTCTTTTTTTGGCGCTGTTCACCCAGCAGTCGTACGCGCTATTTGATTTGCTGCCTCATCAGGGCGCGCGCTTTTACGGATGGGGAAGCCTGTTGGCACTGGTCTTCACGATGACAGGATTGATCGCCTCTTTCCTGCATTTGGGCCGCCCGGAGCGTGCCTGGCGCGCTGCCGCGCAGTGGCGCACCTCGTGGCTTTCCCGCGAGGTCATCGTCTTGCCTGCATTCATGGTGATATTGTTTCTGTATGGAGCGTGCCACTTGACCGGATTCGATCCGGTGCTGGTGATATTGCCCAGCGGACTGGGCATCCATGCCACGATCGTATTGGGATGGGTAGGTACGATAGTGGCCTTCGCACTGTTCGTGAGTACCGGCATGATCTACGCCTGCTTGCGCTTTTTGCAGGAATGGCATTCCCCGCTGACGGTGATCAACTTCATCCTGCTCGGCAGCGCATCCGGCTTTACGTTGGCAACGCTGTATGCCGCGAAGTTCGCGCCCTCGCAGACCGGATTCTTCGGCGGCTGGGCGCTGATTATTACCCTGCTGGGATTGCTGGGCCGCAGCGCATCGTTGTGGCGCAACGCGCGTCTCAAGCAGAAATCAACAACGCAAACGGCGATCGGTATCAAGCATCCGCGCATCGTGCAGAAGGCGCAGGGCGCGATGGGTGGATCATTCAATACGCGGGAGTTTTTCCACGGCAAGAGCGCATCGTTTGTAAGCAGGGTGAAAGTCAGTTTTCTGCTATGTGCTTTCGCGCTTCCTTTGCTGCTGTTGACCGTTAATCTGTCTTATCAGTCTGTGCTGTTACTGGCGATTGCATTCGTCGCACAATACGCAGGCTTGCTTGCTGAGCGCTGGTATTTCTTCGCAGAGGCGAGGCACCCGCAGAATCTCTACTATCAAGGCGTCTCCTGATGCTGAAAGAGGCGGTATTGATGATGTGCAAGGATGGATATAGCTTGATAATGGCGAAGATGAAACAATGAACCTGCGAGTTTATTGGCACAATTTTGCCGGGCGATTCGACATGCGAATCGGCCCACTTAAAGCCGATCTGGTTGCGGGCATCACTGTCTCGCTGGTCGCCATTCCGCAGTCATTAGCTTACGCTCAACTCGCGGGTGTTCCAGCCTATTACGGTTTGTATGCGGCTTTGATACCCACGGTGATTGGTGCCTTGTTCGGTTCCTCCAATCAATTGTCGACCGGCCCTGTCGCTATGACATCCTTGTTGACCGCAGCCAGTATTGCACCATTGGCGGCCCATGGCAGCGAGTTGTTTTACTCGTATGCGATTCTGCTGGCGTTGGTATCCGGCTTATTTCAAATTGCTTTCGGGGTTTTGCGGGTAGGCATACTGCTCAATTTTTTGTCGAATCCGGTGCTGATGGGGTTTATCAACGCCGCCGCGATTATAATCGGCCTGTCGCAATTACCGACCTTGTTAGGCATTCCAGCCGCGCAGTCGGAACATTTTCTGCTCGACATCTCGCGGATGCTTTTCCACATCGACACTGCGCATGAGCTTTCTCTGGGATTTGGTATAACCGCCATCATCATGCTGGTTTGTTTCAAAAGATATGCGCCGAAGCTGCCCGGCGTGTTGATTACGGTAGCATTCTTGACCTGGGTCAGCTACGTGATTGACTATGTTAATTTGGGTGGCAGGGTGGTCGGAATCGTGCCACAAGGGCTGCCAACCCTGAGCCTTCCTCCGCTGGATTGGCATGCAACGGTTGCGCTCTTGCCAGCCAGTTTTGTGATTGCGTTGATCAGCTTCATGGAAGCCATGTCGAGTTGCAAGGTGATCGCGATTAAAACCCGTCAACCCTGGGATGAAAACAAGGAACTGATCGGGCAGGGGCTGGCCAAGGTTGCGGCCGCTTTTTGCCAATCCATGCCAGTAAGCGGCTCATTCTCCCGATCGGCGCTTAACCTCGCTTCTGATGCCAAGACGCCGCTAGCGTCGATCATCTCCGCGATTTTTGTGCTGCTCACACTGCTCTTTTTTACTTCTCTGCTCTACCATCTGCCCAAACCGGTTCTTGCCGCAATCATCATGATGGCTGTCATGAATCTGATTAACTTTCAGTCCATCAGGAATGCCTGGCGGGCGAGCAGGGATGATGGCGTTGCCGCGATCATTACCTTTTTGGCGACTCTCGCTTTCGCGCCGAATATTCAAAACGGCATTCTTACAGGTATCTTGCTGTCCCTCTCGCTTCTGCTCTATCGCATGATGCGCCCTAGGGTGGCGGTACTGGGGCTGCATAGCGATACCACCTTGCGCGATGCTGTACGCCATAACTTGCCCCCATTGCACCCCAGGTTGGGGGCGATCCGTTTTGACGGTGCTTTGCGCTTCGTGAATGTCTCGTATTTTGAGGATGCGCTGCTGAAACTGGAGCGGGAGAATCCGGAAATTGCCTGCATTCTGGTTCAGTCAAGCGGCATCAACGAGATCGATGCATCAGGTATCGAGATGTTGCGCAATCTGCTCGATCGCTTCAAGAGTAGTGGAATCCAGCTTGCTTTTAGCGGACTGAAGAAACAAGTCTCCGATGTGATGGATAGAACCGGACTGACAGGAAAGATTGGCGAGGAAAATATTTTTGGTACCGAAAGTGTGGCTATCGATGAAATCTGCCGGCGTCTGGACAAGCAGACAACAACCATCTGATGCCATGAAAAACCAAATATTTTGAACCTCTCGCAATATTTCAACCCCTGTTTGCTTGACTCGTTGCGCGGCTACTACGACTGGTGCGCCTGGTGGTGAAACAGACGAGGGTTGCGCTCAAGCGGGACTCAAGGCCATCTCCGATGCGATCGAGTTCTAACACAACATACAACTCTGACTGGCGGGTATAAACCGAAATACGCAATCAGGGCAGCTTCACCAGTGCCGGCGTTCCAACGCGTAATGGTTCCTTGCTTGGAAATACCGCATCGACTGGGTAAACCCATTCTTCTTTTATTTTGATGGGCTCCAGCCCCAGCGTTTTAATTTTTCCGGTGTAGTTTATTCCGGCGACGCTCACGGTTACTGTCTGACCGGTTTTTAAATTGTCCATCTGGTGGGAGGAGAGGTGCATGCGCGCAATCATTTCCCCTGATCTGGCCAGCGTCAGCAGCATCTGTGGCTGTAACCCGGCAGCCACGCTTAGTCCTGTCTCTGCCTGTCGGAGAACCACGACAGCATCGAAGGGGGCGCGTATGGAGGCATCATCCAGCGCTTTCTGGTTCTGCCGCAGGCGTGCACGCGCTTCGGAAAGTGCGGATTGGCTCTTCACCAATCGCAACTTGGCCTGATCCAGATCTGTGGTGGAAACGACGGTGCGCTCATACAACTCCTGCACGCGAACCAGATCTCGTTTGTCCTCTTCCGCTTCTGCATTCAAACGGGTTATTTCAGATTGACTCTCGGCTACTTTTGCCAGGTATGCAGTGCTATCCAATGACAGCAAGACCTGGCCCTTTTTAACAAGATCACCCACTTCAACGTTTACCGCCTGTACGACGCCCGATACCGGCGTGGAAAGTTCAACCCGTTGCGACCACTGCAAGGTTGCCTGAATATCAGCCGCCCATAGAGTCTGCGGGAAGAGTGTTGCTGTGACCAAAACGATCCATTTTTTCATTTTTCTATTTCCTTTGTTGTTTATCCCCGGTCTGGCTCAGAGGCCTTCCCATCAATGCCTCCAGGTGCGCGAAACTCAATGCCAGTTGGTATTCGTTGCGGCGGGCACGCAGCTTGGCATCTGACGTTTCCACCATGGAAGTACCGAGGTTGCTTTTCAGCTCCAGCTCATACAAGCCGCGGCTGCGCTCCAGTCGCAAGTCGCGATAATCAATATTTTTTTGGGCAGCACTGCGTGCTGTGCTCTGCAGCTGGGTAATATCAAGGCAGGTCTCCAGCAGCGCCTGAGTCAGTTCCATTTTCAGCTTTTCGGCGCTGGCCTGCAGTTTGTTGAGCTGGGCCATTTCGCGCGCGACGCGGGAGTCTGAGCGATTGCCCTGGTACAGGGGCCAGGACAGTATCAGTCCCGCACTCAGGTTATCCCGTGTTGTTGCAGTGCGGCTGTAATCGGCGGCCTGTACTTCGGCATCCAGCGTAGGGCTTTTTTCTGCACGCAGCGATTCCAAACGTTTCTGTGACGCAGCCAGCATTTCCTGTTGCGCGTGCAGGCGCGAATTGTTGCCCATCAGTATGGGGAGCAGCGTTTCATAATCGGGCAGGGCGCGCTGATTCCCGGGGAGTTTCGGGTCTTCCAGCTCATCGGGCAAATCGCCCGGATGGTTCATGGCATTGGCCAACAAAGCGCGCGTAATGCGTTGTCGCTGTGCGCTGGCATTGCGTTTCTCCAAAGTGTCGCGATAGCGTGATTCCAGCTCAGTCAGTTCGAGGCTGGATATCTGCCCACGTGCCAGCCTGTCTTTCCCTTGGTCGAAGTTGACGTAATATACCGACATCAGCTCGTTATCCACGGTGTACTGCATATCTGCAAGCAGCACGTCAAAATAGCGCGCCATGATCTCCAGACGGCGATTGTCCAGCGCCGTGGTGAGATCGGCCTCGCGTGCGTTCAACTCATAATGGGCAGCCAGTTCGGCATTGCTGCTGCGACCGAAATCATAGAGCGTCTTGCGTGCTGTCAGGCGGACGCTGTTGTCGCTGACAAAATCGGGAGTCCATGGAGTCGGTCGGCCACTGCGCAAGATGCCTTCAAGATCGACGCTGGTGTCCTGGCGCGAGTTGGCGATATGCTGGTCTGCCAGCGCGCTGTCCCGTTCCGCCTGTGCCAGCAACAGGTCAGGATGGGCTGATTCCGCTGTGGCCAGTGCGGCCTCCAGCGTGAGTGTGCCGGCCAGAGCAGGGGTGCAGACGGCAGAAAAGAGTAGCAGGCAAGCGATGCAGTTCAGCCTTGGCTTGCTTGGGATACAGCTCATTTCGCCAGTTGTCTCTTGTAAGCGTTGAACGACGTTGTTTTGCAGGCGCCCTCCACAACACAGCGGCCCAATAGCAGGAACTCATCAACATCTTTTGCCGTTCCGGGAAAGCGCGTGATCAGTTTTCCGTCCAGATCAAAAAAATCGAAAACAGGTGTTCCGTATACACGGTGCTCTACGCTGAAGGCCTTTTCCGTGGTTTCCCTGCCCTTGAAATCTTCCATGGGAAGACTGCCGCGGATATCGAGCAGGAAGATCAGAAAGTGCTGATGGTAGTAATCCTGCACTTCGTTCTGGTTGAGGATGCTGTGTTTCATGCGGTAGCAGAAGGGGCAATCCACTTGCTCGAACATGATCATGATGCCTGTCTTGCCTTCCTTCTTTGCAGTGGCCAGCTCGTTCTTGAAGTCGCCCATTTTTAAATCAAAGAAGTATTTCTCGGCATCGCGCGTTTCAGCAAAGCCTGTTCCCAGGCTGAATATGAATAACAAACTGGCGGCAAATATTTTCATGGCCTTATCCTGTCCGATTCAATTGAGCCTTTGTAGCGCGTGCGTCCGCGAACAAAGGGGCACCCATTAGTAGTGGAGAGACGGGCAGCCTCCGACACAAGCAGTCGTTCGATCTCCTCAGCTCATTAAAGAATATTTGATCAGGCTTCCCGCATCATGATGCTGTATTGTATTTTCATCGTAATGACGGAACCCGCGACTATCGATGCAAGCGCCAGGAAGGACCCGAGAGACAGGGTCGACACGCCGGTTATGCCCTGACCGATGGTGCAGCCCATGGCTGTGACACCGCCGAATCCCATCAGTGTGCCCCCGATGATGTGGTAGAACATGTCCTGCGCTGAGGAAAAAGCTTCCCAGCGGAAAGACTTGGTGAACAGGGCGTAGAGGAAAGAACCGATGCCGACGCCAAATATTGTGGCAACGCCAAAGGTGACGATGTTCGAGGCATCGGTCCAGTACGCCCAATATTCCAGGGTGTAGGCGGTGGGGGCGACAAAGGACATCGATTCTGCCAAGTGGGAATTGGTGCCCAAATAGGTCATTTCAAGCGTATCGGGGTTCTCGCCAAAGCCGAGATGCCCGGTAAGATACCAGCCGCCTATCACGAGCAGGCCGACGACCAGACCGGCCAGGTTGTTGTCGAGGCTTTTACGGAATGCCTTATCCTTGAAAACAAATATCAGGATGGCTAATCCGATCACGCAGGCAATCGCCAATTGGAGTGTGCTGGATGAAAGGCCGCCGATGCCGGACAACAGGGCGGGGAGGGTTTGGCCATGTTCGAACTGGATGGTGACAGCGGGGGCTTGCAACACATTGACGCGGAATGCGCCAAGGAAACCTCTCAGCGTCACCAATGCGGCAAACCCCAGGTAAATGAACACGACAACAGATCTCAGGTTGCCACCTCCGACGCGCACCAGCGTTCTGTTGGCGCAACCGGAGGCGAGCGTCATGCCGACGCCGAAGCACAGTCCTCCCACGATATAGGCAAGCCAGGGGAAGTTGTTGCCGGTATATAGGGTCTTGGACAGATCCAGATAACCAAAATAGGCGAGCACATTGGTGCCGATCATCGCCACCGCAATAGCGAGTAGCCAGGCGCGCATGCGCCCCCAGTGGCCCATATTGACGACATCCGAAACGGCACCCATGGTGCAGAAGTTGGTCTTGTTGGCGATGAACCCGAATACGATGCCCAAACCGAATCCCCACCAGACTATCGTTTTGATCAGAACCGATGCATCCATATAGCGTCACCTCATAAAAATTATCGAGAGTTTCCGAACAAAAAAAACTTATGCTCGCTGCATCAACTCAGCTGTGTATGCATCAACACCCGGTTCAAGCGATGCCCGCGTTGTCTTCCACGCCGATCAGTTTTGGCAGATTGAGCTTGCGCGGAGCGATTACTTTTTTGTCCCGCAGGTAGCCTGCCACGACATCCCAAATCGGCTCGCCGGTCACGCCTTCGGACACCGGTGCCCAACCCGCCACCTTGTATTTCTTGTTGGGATCGAGCGCCTTGCCATTAAGCATCATGTTGTTGATGCGCTTGCCGATGCTCTGCCGCAAATCGCAGGTATAACTGATGCCACCGACGCGTACCATGTCCCCGCCTTGCTGCTTGTAGGGATCAGCATTGAACAGATTGTCGCAGACGTCTTCCATGATGGCCTTGATGGTTTCGCCGGTCATTTCGGTCAGCGTTGTTTGGGGATAGGTGATCGCGGTCTGGTCCATCACGTGCTCCAGGGTGATTGCTTCGCCCGGCAACAGCGAAGTGCCCCAGCGGAAACCTGGAGAAAATGCAGCGTCCGCACCCTTAACTTCCATCAGTGCATCCAGGATCAGTTGATCGAAAGTGCCGTTGAAGTTACCGCGGCGGTAAAGCGTGCCTTCTGTGACAGCAAGCTTTTCGGCCAGCTTGGCTTCATAGGGTGCGCGCACATTCTTGATCAAGGTTGTCATTTCCGCATCCGGCTCGATCAGGTTGGCAAATACCGGCAGCAGCTTGTATTTGATGTCGGCGACCTTGCCACCCTTGACTTCGAAATCCATCACGCCGAGAAACTTGCCGTTGGAGCCGGCATTGGTCACCAGGGTTTGTCCTCCGGCATTCTTGACTATGATCGGTGCGGGTATGCCATCATGGGTATGGCCGCCCATGATGGCGTCGATACCGCTAACCCGGCTCGCCATCTTCAAGTCCACATCCATGCCGTTGTGTGACAGCACCACAACCACTTGCGCACCCTTGGCCCGTGCTTCGTTGACGACCAGTTGCATATTGTCATCCTGGATGCCAAAGCTCCAGTCCGGAGTCATGTATCTCGGGTTGGCAATCGGCGTGTAGGGGAATGCCTGGCCGATGATCGCGACCGGAATGTCGTTAATGTGCTTGATCACGTAAGGCTGGAAAACCCGGTCACCGAAATCGTTGGTCTTGATATTCTGTGCAACGAAATCCACTTTACCCTTGAAGTCGTTGTCAACGACCTGTTTGACCCGCTCTGCACCCAGCGTAAACTCCCAGTGACCTGTCATCACATCGACGCCCAGCAGTTTGCCGGCGTCCACCATATCCTGCCCCTTGGTCCACAGTGCAGTGGCGGAGCCCTGCCATGTGTCCCCGCCGTCGAGCAGCAAAGCGCCGGGGCGGCTGGCGCGGATTTTCTTGATCAGAGTCGATAAATGAGCGAATCCACCCACTTTGCCGTAAGTGCGGGCGGCATTTTCAAAATCGAGGTAGGTGAATGCATGGGCCTCACGTGTTCCCGGCCGGATGCCGAATGCCTTGAGCAGCTTTTCACCAACAATATGTGGCGCCTTGTTCAGGCTTTGCCCCAAACCGATGTTGACATTGGGTTCCCGAAAGTAGATCGGCAGCAACTGGGCATGACAATCGGTGATATGCAGCAGGGAAACATTGCCAAAGGCAGGCAAATCGTAGAAGCCGCCTGTACTGTCTGCGGACAGCGCAGAGCGACTGTTCAATGCAAAGCCTGAGGCTGCCGCCACCGCCAACATCTGCATAAATTCGCGACGGTTCATGGACATGGGGGCACTCCTGAAAGGGAATTTTGGCTACGAGATATAAACGGATTAACCGGACGAAAAGTCCGTGTTAATCCGTTGCACGGGTTTTACTTGCGGAACACCGGAGTCTGCATAGGCAGACCGTTGCTCATATAAGTAAGGTAATATTCCAAGTTGTTGTATTCCTCACTGTCTGCTTTCTTCGGCGTAGCGCGTACGTTTTTTTCGCATTGCTTGAAACGGCCTTGCAGCGTAACGATGTCGGTGCCGCCGCGGAATTCAGGCCAGTGGGATGCCTGGCCGATCATCATCGAGAGTTGATCGCTGCGGATGAATTTTCCGGCATTGTCAATATGGCAGGTTGAACAGGCAAAATTCAGTTGGCCGTTCCGCGTAGCATAATATGTTTTGCCTTTTTCATAGGCAGCCAGCGCACCCTTGCCTTTCACTTTGACATTGACTTTCATGCCGTCCGACAGGCTTCTGGCGTAAGCGGTAAGCAAGCCCATTTCCGATTCGCCGTATTTCAGTTCTTCCTCGCCGTTCGCTTTCAGGCAAGCGTTGATGGCGTTCTCGAAAGTCACTACACGGTTAGAAGCATTATCGAAATAGGGATAGTTTCCGGCTACATTCTTTCCGCCATTTGGGAAGCAGGAGGAAAATTTCTTGCCGTTCTTGAACGGTGTTTCCCATGCTTTCTGGCCTTTGTCCAAATCGATGGAGTAGGATGGAAACGCCATAAAGTCATCGTACTGACTCTTGGCATCCGGATTCATGGCCAGTGCGCCATATATATAATTCTCGAACTTGATGTCAGGAAGGATCTGCTTGTAGTAATCGATCAAAGCGCTGCGGTCCTCTGCGGGACCTGCCTGAGCAACAATGCTGGTGCCGAGCAACAGTCCCGCCACTATGTATGTGAGATTCCGTTTCATGTCGTACTTTCCTCTTGGTTGGAAGAATCAAATGTTGTCAAAGCCTTTAGCCTGAATCAGGCAACAACCACTTCGCCATCAAACTTGGTGCCCAGATTGTCCACAGCGTTGACGCCGACTTTGTCGCCGGGCTTGGCACCCTTGATCCTGAAGCCGATAAAGGGGTTCTGCGCAATTCCTACACCCCACTGCGCATCCAGCACTGTCTTGCCATTCAATGTGGCAACGACCTGATTGATAAAATGTGCGGGTATCAGTTTGTCGGTTTTTGCATCCTTCATCAATCCGGTTTCCATTGGATGCTGGATCAGCACTTTCACGTCAACAACGTTCCCTTCCATCGTCGCGCGCATTTTCATTGCTTCAGCCATGTTCGTATCCTTTTCAAAATTGACAAATTAATAGATAAGGTGAATTTTCAAATCGGTCAAACCGGATCAACCGCCGCAACCGCCGATCGTAACCTTCACTTCACGGCTGCTGGTGTAATTCTTGCCGCCCGCCTTCACCGACACCCGCACGATGGAAGTCTTGGCCATTTTGACACGCGTGGAGATGTACGGCTCGGCACCGTTTGAGAATGCAAAATCGGCAATCAGCGGGGCGGGGTTCTTTTCCACAAAAATGGCCATGGAGGTGGTTCCGGGAATATTGCTGGTGGCTGTAATCGGCACCACAGCGCCATTTTCCGCGATATCCGGCGCCTTGATCACGATGTCGCTGCTCTCGGCGGCTCCGCTGTAGCCTGCATTTTTTATCGCTTCGGCCGGGTCCTTTGCAGTGAAGGCTAGGCTGTTCCACGCTGCGGCAAATACTGCACCGGGTTTAAGCAAGCCTGCGGCGATCGCGACAGCAACCGTTCCGACGGCACCAGCGTTTTTCAGAAACGCTCTACGTAATTGATTCATCTCGCACCTTTCAAATTTAAATCCAACTTAAAGACCTTGTATGTAATCAGTAACCAGATCGATTTCCTGCTCGGTCAGTATCTTGTTCCTGCCAAAAGGCGGCATTGAGGAATTGGGGTTGGCCACGGTGGCGTCCCAAATCTGGGCGCGCAATTTGGCATGATCAGGATAGCGTTCCCTCATCTGCACAAGAGGCGGGCCAATATTGCCCGGTGACTCGGCCTTGGGTTCGCCGGGTATCGCATGACATGCGAGGCAATTACCCTTCTTGTTATCGAAAGACAAACTCCGGCCATCCGCTTGTTCAGTAACTCCTTCTGCCGCAAAACCCAGGCTTGCTATGCCCAGAGAGGCTATAAGGGAAAACAAAATAGTCGTTTTATTGCGCATTACAATCTCTCCCTCTTCATCAGAAATTCTCAGTTGATTAACCTTATTATATTTGTGCCATTATTACAATCTCTTTCTACGCATATCTTGGTTTGTTGTTCCGCGTACCTGGTTTCATTACTGATTAATAGTCTGACTACACAACAAAATCCAGATTCGGGTATTTTGCTTTCATCAGATCAACGCACTTTCCATAAGGCGACATATCTGAGCAGCAAATATATGCACAGTCATTGACGATGATTTCCACCTTGTGCCGCCGATTAGACTGCCTGCAGTTTTCCAGTAGACTTTCAGTCTCATCCATTGCTTCTTGAGTCCGACGGGGTTGGAATTGCAGACCTGAACAATGAACTTGCCTGGCTTTCCGGCAATGTCGTTGTTTTGTATCGACTGAAAAAGGGTGGCCCGCAGGTATGGGCGCTGCAATGCCATTGCATTACAATGATTTTTTATGCAGAAGGAGTCAACAATGTTAAGAAATGCATTGGCAGCGGTTCTGCTGTTCGCGGGTTTAGTACATGGCGCCTTGGCGGCGGGCGATTACATGGCTGTTTTCACCAAAACAGGCAGCTTTGACGACGTCAGGGACGCGGTCGAGATGGCGATCACTGACCGCGGGATGGTAGTCAATAATGTTTCCCATGTGGGCGAGATGCTGGAGCGCACCGGCAAGGATTTGGGGGAGACCAGACATATCTTCCTCAAGGCCGAGGTACTGGAGTTCTGCAGTGCCGTGGTGTCGCGCAAGATGATGGAGGCCGACCCGGACAACATCGTGTTTTGTCCCTACGCCATCTCTGTTTACGTGGTGCCGGAAAAGCCTGAAGAAGTCAGGGTGGCTTACCGCAAGCCTCAGGTAGTCGGCTCCCCAGCTTCGCAGAAGGCGCTCAAGGCGGTAGATGAACTTCTCTC
>JADGRM010000202.1 GCA_017880945.1 Gallionella sp.
ATTTCTGGTCGAGTCGGTCAGCAAGACCGGCGGGCATTTGTCTTCCAACCTCGGCACGGTCGAACTGACCATCGCGCTGCACTACATCTACAACACGCCGGAAGACAAGCTGGTCTGGGATGTGGGACATCAGACCTATACGCACAAGATCCTGACCGGTAGGCGCGAGGCGATGAGTCGTTTGCGCATGGCGGGCGGCATCGCCGGTTTTCCCAAGCGCGAAGAAAGCCCGTATGACACCTTCGGCACCGGGCATTCCAGCACATCGATCTCGGCGGCGCTGGGCATGGCGGTGGCGGCACAACTGCAAGGCTCCGAGCGCCGTGCCGTGGCGGTCATCGGCGACGGCGCGATGAGCGGCGGCATGGCCTTCGAGGCGCTGAACAACGCCGGTGCGATGGATGCAAATCTGCTGGTGATCCTCAATGACAACGACATGTCCATCTCGCGCCCGGTCGGCGCGCTGAACAACTATCTGGCCAGGCTGATGTCTGGGCGTTTTTATGCAGCGATGCGGCGCGGCAGCGAGAAAGTGCTGAAGGGTATGCCGCCGATGCTCGAATTCGCCAAGCGCGCCGAAGAACATTTCAAGGGCATGGTGATACCCGGCACGCTGTTTGAAGAATTTGGTTTCAATTACATCGGTCCGATCGACGGGCATGATATGGATGTGTTGCTGGATACCCTGGGCAATATTCGCAAGCTGAGCGGCCCGCAGTTCCTGCACATCGTCACACAAAAGGGCAAGGGCTATGCGCTGGCCGAGGAGAATTGCCTGCTGTATCACGGCGTGAGCAAGTTTGACAGCACTCAAGGTATCGTTGTAAAGCCTCTCCTGAGCGGTGTCGAAGGAGAATCCGCCAAGCCCACGTACACCCAGGTGTTCGGGCAGTGGCTGTGCGATATCGCAGCGCAGGATGAACGGGTGGTGGGCATCACGCCGGCGATGTGCGAAGGCTCCGGCCTGACGGAATTTGCGGCGCGTTTTCCGAATCGCTATTTTGACGTGGGCATCGCCGAGCAGCACGCACTCACTTTCGCGGCAGGGTTGGCATGCGATGGATACAAGCCGGTGGTGGCGATCTATTCGACTTTCTTGCAGCGCGCTTACGATCAACTCATCCACGACATCGCAATCCAGAATCTGCCGGTGGTGTTCGCGATCGATCGCGGCGGGCTGGTCGGTGCGGACGGTGCGACGCACGCGGGCAGCTTCGACCTTTCCTATTTGCGCTGTATCCCGAACATGACAGTGATGGCACCCGCTGACGAAAACGAATGCCGCCAGATGCTGTTCACCGCTTTCCAGTTGAATACGCCGAGTGCGGTGCGCTATCCGCGCGGCACCGGACCGGGCGTGGCGATCAGCCCCGAGATGTGCGCATTGCCCATAGGCAAGGGCGAGTTGCGTCGTGAGGGAAAACGGGTTGCGATCCTGGCATTTGGCACCATGCTGGCCCCGGCGCTGGCGGCGGCTGAGCAACTCAATGCGACGGTGGCGAACATGCGCTTCGTCAAACCACTGGATGCAGAATTGGTATTGCGCCTGGCGCGCGATCACGAGCTGCTGGTGACGGTGGAAGAGAACACCATACAAGGCGGCGCGGGCAGTGCGGTGGCGGAATGTTTGCAACTGCACGGTATCGCCATCCCGCTGCTGCAACTCGGCTTGCCGGACCGGTTCATCGAGCAGGGAGAACACGCGCAGATGCTGGCGGATTGCGGCCTGGATGCCAAGGGCTTGCTCGCGGCGGTTGAAAATAAATTATCCCAGGTCAGAAATTAATTGGCGCAAAATTATATTGACCTAGTAAATTTGTCGGGATTGGTTATAATCTTTTGCCTACGCAACTTGATAGGATGTCAATTATGAATACTCCCGTACAAAATTTTATTCCCGATGTGCAAAGTTCGGCTGATACGCGCCACTTGGCGATCGATCGCGTCGGCATCAAAGGCATACGCCACCCGGTGAAGGTCAAAGACAAGAGTGTCGGCGTTCAGCACACTGTCGCCACTTTCAACATGTATGTGCATTTGCCGCACAACTTCAAGGGCACGCACATGTCGCGCTTCGTCGAGATACTCAACCAGCATGAGCGCGAGATATCTGTCGAGTCTTTCGAAAGTATCCTGAAAGAAATGGTGACGCGTCTGGAAGCGAAGTCCGGATACATCGAAATGAGTTTTCCGTATTTCGTGAACAAGACCGCACCAGTGTCCGGGGTGCAAAGCCTGCTCGATTACGACGTCACGCTGATCGGCGAAACTGTTCACGGCAAGCCGCGCGTCACGATGAAAGTGCTGGTGCCGGTCACCAGCCTGTGTCCATGCTCGAAGAAGATTTCCGAGCGCGGCGCGCATAACCAGCGTTCGCATGTCACGCTTTCAATACGCACCAACGAGTTCGTCTGGATCGAGGACGTGATCCGCATCGCGGAAGAGCAGGCATCGTGCGAACTGTACGGCTTGCTGAAACGTCCCGATGAAAAGTTCGTCACCGAACGCGCTTACGACAATCCCAAATTTGTCGAAGACATGGTGCGCGACGTGGCGACGGTGCTGGATGCGGACAAGCGCATCGATGCCTATGTGGTCGAGTCGGAGAATTTCGAGTCGATACACAATCACTCGGCGTATGCGCTGATCGAGCGGGATAAAATGAAGGATTGAGGATCAAGGATCAAGGATCAAGGATCAAGGATCAAGGATCAAGAAAACCCTCTGCTCCGTCTTTCGCTTAAGCCCGAATCCTGAATCCTGACTTATGAAGCCCGTCGCCATCTTTCGCCATACCGCTACAGAAGGTCCCGGTTACCTTGCAGAATTCCTCAATAAGCGAAAAATCCCGTGGCAATTGATCGCGATTGATGCGGGCGATGCCGTGCCATCGAGCGCTTCGGCATATTCAGGGCTGGTCTTCATGGGCGGGCCGATGAGCGTCAACGACGATTTGCCGTGGATACCGAAAGTCGAAGCATTGATCCGCGATGCCGTTGCTCAAGACGTTCCGCTGTTGGGGCATTGCCTGGGTGGGCAACTGATCTCCAAGGCACTGGGCGGCATCGTGTCGCGCAATCCGGTCAAGGAGATCGGCTGGGGAAAGGTGCAGGTGTCGGATAATGACATCGCGCGCGACTGGTTCGGCGATATCCAAAACTTTGCGGCCTTCCACTGGCACGGCGAAACATTCAGCTTGCCGCAAGGCGCGACTCACCTGCTGTCCAGTGCACATTGTACAAATCAAGCCTACGCTATCGGCAAGCATCTTGCGCTGCAATGCCATATCGAGATGACCGCCGAAATGATCGCGACCTGGTGCGCGGCGGGTGCGGATGAAGTGGCGGCCAGCGGCGCCAGTCCGGCAGTGCAACCGGTGGGCGAGATGCAAAAGCAGATGGTGCACAAATTGCCGCGCTTGAATAGCGTGGCGATTCAGCTTTATAGCCAATGGGCCAAGGGCTTAACACCTTAATGAATCTGCCGATAAATGTTGCTGGTGGGATTGATTGATTTCGCTATAATGCGCGGGTTTCCGCTGCACAGGGAACTTTATTTACCGACTATATCAAGAGGGATTCCATGAAAAAACTGATCGCATTGGCATGTTTTGGTTTTGCATTTTCCGTATCCGCTCCGGCTTTCGCTGGCGCACAGCAAGAAAAGATGAAGGGCTGCAACGTAGAAGCAAAAGGCATGAAGGGTGACGAACGCAAGGCGTTCATGAGCAAGTGCCTGAAAAAGGATTACGTGCTGAAGTCTGCCGCACCTGCTGCGGCTCCAGCTGCCGCTCC
>JADGRM010000203.1 GCA_017880945.1 Gallionella sp.
ACTCTCCAGCTCCTTCGGCAACGGCGCAACCAACCGCATCGCCTCCCCCGTCAATGGATGCGCGAACGCGATGCTGTAGGCGTGCAGGAACATGCGCTTTAGTCCCTGCTTCATCAACACCTTGTTGCGCGCAAAGTCGCCGTATTTGTCGTCCCCGGCGATCGGAAAGCCGAGATGTGAGAGATGCACGCGGATCTGGTGGGTGCGTCCGGTCTTGAGTTGAGCTTCGAGCAGGCTAAATTCCGGCCAGCTTTTTTGCAGCGCGAAGATGGTGTGCGAGGCTTGCCCGTCTTCCCTAACCATCACGCGCTTCTCGCCTTGCGGCGTATCAAACTTGTGCAACGGCAATTTGACGTGTTGCTTGGCGTTCTTCCATTGCCCCAGCACCAGCGCGAAATAACGTTTGTCGCTGTTGCCCTCGCGCATGATCTCGTGCATCGCGGTCAGCGCGGAACGCTTCTTCGCCAGCAGCAGCACACCGGACGTTTCGCGGTCGAGTCTGTGCACCAACTCCAGGAACTTGGCTTGCGGGCGCGCGCGGCGCATCTGCTCGATGACACCGAAGCTGACACCGCTGCCGCCATGCACCGCGACACCGGACGGTTTGTTCACCACCACCAGTGCGTCGTCCTCGTAAACGATCGGAAACTCCACCGCCGGGATGTGCGTTTCTTGGATTTCATGCTTTTCCGCGACGCGTATCGGGGGGATGCGCAGCAGGTCGCCCAGTTTCAGCCTATAGGTCTGGTCGATGCGCTTCTTGTTCACCCGCACTTCGCCGCGCAGGATGCGATAAACGTGGCTCTTGGGCACGCCTTTCAGATGCTTGAACAGGAAATTGTCGATGCGCTGCGCTTCGCCACTTTCGTCGATGGTCAGAAAAGTGACAGAATCTTTGCTTAAACCATTCATTTTGCTTATACTTCGCCGTTCGCGCGTTTTGGGATTGGGTAAGTTTGGGATGTAATTTATATCCTTCGCCATGAAAACTGGCCGCCAAGAATCTTTTGGCACAAGCGACGGTGCAATGTACCGCCACCCTTCCAGCCGCAGCCCGGTTAATATCACTCACCGGTACCAGCAGTGATAGTAATTGATTTACGCGCTCAAAGCACCTGTGGATTTTCCGTGACGCAGCAAGCATTGCTGCCTCACCCCCTAAGGAACTTTTGTACCAGTCGGCGTAACGAATGCAGCGATGCACCCGCAGCCACCGATACAGAAGTCCCAAAGAACGATTTTTTAGACTGGCTACCGATAGAGAACTGATTTGACCAACCGTTTGCACATTACAAGACTGTTTGCACGATTGCTCCTCTCTCACGCCTAATCGCGTGTAGCCTGGTCTCGCCCGTGTCAGAGCGCGGGAGACAATAAAATGAAACGCATGTTATTTAATGCGACACAACCGGAAGAACTCCGTGTCGCCATTGTTGATGGTCAAAAACTAATTGATCTGGACATTGAAACCGCCGGCAAAGAACAACGCAAGAGCAACATCTACAAAGCTGTCATCACCCGCCTCGAGCCCAGTCTCGAAGCCTGTTTCGTCGAATACGGCGGTAACCGGCACGGCTTCCTGCCATTCAAGGAAGTAGCCCCGCAGTTTTACCAACCCGGCAGCGGCAACCGACCCTCGATCAAGGAAGCCTTGCGCGAAGGCCAGGAATTGCTGGTGCAGGTGGAAAAAGACGAGCGCGGCAACAAGGGCGCGGCACTGACCACCTACATCAGCCTGGCCGGCCGTTACATCGTGCTGATGCCGAACAACCCGAGCGGCGGCGGCGTATCGCGCCGCATCGAGGGCGAGGAACGCGACGAGTTGCGTCAAGTGCTGGGGCATGTCGACGTGCCGCAAGGCATGAGCATCATCGCGCGCACCGCCGGTATCGGGCGCAACGAGGAAGAGTTGCAGTGGGACCTGGATTATCTCAAGCAATTGTGGGATGCGATCGAGGGCGCGGCGAAATCCGAAAAAGCCCCGTCGCTGATCTATCTGGAAAGCAGCCTGGTGGTGCGCGCCATCCGCGACTACTTCAACCCGGAGATCAGCGAAATCCTGATCGACACCGAAGAAGTCTACCAGCAGGCCCTGGCGTTCATGAGTACGGTGATGCCGAGCAACATCAACCGCATCAAACGTTATGAAGACGACGTGCCGCTGTTCTCGCGCTTCCAGATCGAGCATCAGATCGAATCCGCCCACGCGCGCGATGTACGACTGCCGTCCGGCGGCGTTATCGTCATCGACCATACCGAAGCCCTGACCGCGATCGACATCAACTCGGCGCGCGCCACCAAAGGCTCGGATATCGAGGCCACCGCGTTCAACACCAACCTCGAGGCGGCGGAAGAAATCGCCCGCCAGTTGCGCTTGCGCGACCTGGGCGGGCTGATCGTGATCGACTTCATCGACATGGAAAGCAGCCGCAACCAGCGCGACGTGGAAGACCGCTTGCGCGATTCGCTGCGCTATGACCGTGCGCGTGTGCAGACCTCCAAGATCTCGCGCTTCGGCCTGCTGGAACTGTCGCGTCAACGTTTGGCGCCCAGCCTGGGAGAAGGCAACTACATCGCCTGCCCGCGTTGCAGCGGCATCGGCCATATACGCGGCATCGAGTCTTCTGCCCTGCATATCCTGCGCATCATCCAGGAAGAAGCGATGAAGGAGAGCAGCGCGGCAATACACGTGCAAGTGCCGGTGGATGTCGCGACGTTCCTGCTGAACGAGAAACGCGCCGATATACACCGCATCGAATCACGCCTGAAAGTTGGCATCACGCTGATACCCAACCCGCATCTGGAAACGCCCAACTACAGCATCAACCGCCTGCGTCACGATGACATGACCAGCGATGTGTTGCAGGCCAGCTACAAGATGGTGGAAAAACCGGTCGAAGAAAAACCGCTGACCGCGGCACAGGAACAACAAAAAGCCACGCGTGCACACGCCGTGGTGCAGGGCATCACCCCGGCACAACCCGCACCGATGAAGGCAGAAGCAGCCAAGCCTTCCATGTTCGGCAAATTGGTTTCCTGGTTCAAATCATTGGCTGAGGAAGAGCAACCCAAGGCCAAACCGGCGGCCAGCAGGCCGCGCAACGCAGCGCGTCCCGAACGCGGTGAGCGTCCTGAAAGCGGCGGCAAGCGTCGTGACCGCGGCGGACGTAGCGAAGGCGGCAGTAATCGCGAACGCAACGAACCGCGCGCCAAGCCGGCCCAAGCTGAAGTCGCAGCCAAACCACAAGAACCGCGTGAACCACGTGAACCACGTCAACCCAGACCACCGCGTCCACCGCGCGTGGCTGAAGAAAAACCGGTGCTGGAAAGCCAGGTTGCCGCTGCTGCAGTGGAACAAGCCGAAGCAGGCAGCCCGACGCGCGAAGGTGCTCGCCGTCGCGGTCGCCGTGGCGGTCGCCGCGAACGTGAACATCGCGAAAATGCGGCGCAAAACACCGAAGCGCTGGCGAATAATGGCGAAGCCGTCATCGTGCAGCAATCCTTCGAACAGACGGACACCGCACCGGTCAGCGCAGGACCGACGGAATATATCGCCTACCCGGATGGATTCGTTAAACCGAGCGAATACATCGCGATGCCAACGGTCTTCACTCCAAGTCTGCCGGCAGTAACAGCACCAAACCTGCCTGCGATTGTGACACCGAGCTTGCCGGCGGTAGTGACAACTACTCCTGTAGCGAAGACATCAGGCAACGGCCTGGTTCAGATCGAAACCGATCCGGTCAAACTGATCAGCGTGGCGCAGACCACCGCTACCCCGGCGGAACGACA
>JADGRM010000038.1 GCA_017880945.1 Gallionella sp.
TCCTTCTTGAATTCATCGACCAGATAGTCGATCACGCGCATGTCGAAGTCTTCGCCGCCCAGAAAGGTGTCGCCGTTGGTGGACATCACTTCGAACTGGTGTTCGCCCTCGATCTCGGCGATGTCAATGATGGAGATATCGAACGTTCCGCCGCCCAGATCATAAACTGCGATCTTGCGGTCGCCTTCCTGTTTGTCCAGGCCGAAAGCCAGCGCGGCTGCGGTCGGCTCGTTGATGATGCGTTTCACTTCCAGACCCGCAATGCGACCGGCATCTTTGGTGGCTTGGCGTTGTGCATCGTTGAAATAAGCAGGAACGGTGATGACCGCTTCAGTCACGGGTTCGCCGAGATAGTCTTCGGCGGTCTTCTTCATTTTCATCAGCACTTGCGCGGAAATCTCCGGTGCGGAGAATTCCTTGTCGCGCACTTTCACCCATGCGTCGCCGTTCTTGGCCTTGACGATCTTGAATGGCACCATGTCGATGTCTTTCTGCACCATCTTTTCGTCGAAACGGCGACCGATCAAACGCTTCACGCCATACAGCGTGTTGGTCGGATTGGTGACGGCCTGGCGTTTGGCGGGCGCACCCACCAGCACCTCGCCGTCTTCCATATAGGCGACGATCGACGGTGTGGTACGTGTGCCTTCCGCGTTTTCGATCACTTTGGTCTTGCCGTTTTCCATGATGGCCACACAAGAGTTAGTCGTGCCCAAGTCGATACCGATGATTTTTCCCATGATGCTTTCCTTTCAGTTAAATGTGATGAATTTGATGCTTTGCAAATTGGGGGTGTGAGTCAATTAATTCAAGAGCTTTACCCTAAAAACTTAAATTCTAGACCACGGAACACACGGAATAAAACCCATCAGGGTGAACATCGATTTTCCCGTGTATTCCGTGGTTAATGGGTTTACTTGGCTTTCGCCACCATCACCAGCGCCGGGCGCAAAATGCGGTCGTTCAGCGCATAACCCTTTTGCATCACGCTGACCACGGTGTTGGCGGGTTGGTTGCTGTCCAGCATGCCGATGGCCTGATGCTTGTGCGCATCGAATTTCTCGCCGACCGGGTTGATCTCGCTGATATTGAATTTCTCCAATACGCCGGACAGTTGCTTGAGGGTCAGTTCCATGCCGCTCTTGAAACTTTCCACTGTCGCGGTTTCCACCACCAGACCGGCTTCCAGACTGTCCTTCACAGCCAGCATCTCGTTGGCAAAGCGCTCCACGGCAAATTTTTGCGCCTTGCTCACGTCTTCGATCGCGCGGCGGCGGATGTTCTCGCCCTCGGCCTTGGCGTACATCCAGGCATCGTAATGTTCCTGCGCCTTGCGCTCGGCCTCCTTGAGCATATCCTCCAGGCTGGGCATCACTTCCGCAGAGTTCGCCCCGGCTGGTTGAGGTTCGGTTTGCGGGTTGGTATCGTTAAGTTCCATGCCATTCTCCAAATTTTGACCTGAGCGTAATGGGGGTCAAATTTTCCATTTCAAGAGCAGGTACAAAAATATTTTTACCGCATGAGATAATGCGTGCCGTTTGGATTCCGCACCGTTATGCATACCCCCAAGAATTACTACTGGCGCATCGCCGGATTCTATTTTTTCTACTACGCCTTCGTGGGGATGTTTGCGCCCTATTGGAGCCTGTACCTGAAATCCATACACTTCGACGCCATCGAGATCGCGATCCTGGTGTCGATACAGCCGGTGATGCGCATGATCGCACCCAACATCTGGGGCTGGCTGGCCGACCATACGGGTAAAAGATTGCAGGTAGTTCAGATCGCCGCGACCCTGAGCGCGGTGTGCTACCTCGGCGTGTTTGCGACCACCAGTTTCTGGGGCATGTTTCTGGTGTTGGCGCTGATGGGTTTTTTCTGGAGCGCCTCGATGCCGCTGGTGGAGGCGACCACGCTCACTTATCTCGGCAAGCACAGCGCACGCTACGGGCGCATCCGCTCGTGGGGCTCGATCGGCTTCATCGTCTCGGTGGTCGGGCTCGGTTATGCCTTCGATTATATCGCCATCGCATGGCTGCTATGGGCTGGTGTGATCTGCGAATTCGGCATCCTGATCTTTGCCCGGCAGATACCACCTACGGAGGTGCTGGCGCATCACACCGACAGCCAGCCGGTTAAACAGATCGTGCTGCAACCTCGCGTGCTGGCCTTGTTCGGTGCGTGCTTTCTGATGTCCGTCGCACACGGCGCGTATTACACCTTCTACTCGATCTACCTGGTCGACCATGGCTACGCCAAAAGCGCGGTGGGCGGCTTGTGGGCGTTGGGGGTTGTCTGCGAGATCGGCGTGTTCTTCCTGATGCCATGGCTGGTGCGCCGCTTCGGTTTCACCCGCATCCTGCTGGTCAGCTTCAGTTCGGCGGTGCTGCGCTTCATGCTGATCGGCTGGGGCGTGGATTTCCTGTTGCTGCTGCTCATTGCGCAAGCATTGCACGCGGCCACCTTCGGCGCGTATCACGCCGCCTCGGTGGGACTGGTGCATGAATTCTTCCAGGGGCGGCATCAGTCCAAAGGCCAGGCCTTGTTCGGCAGCCTCACCTACGGCGCAGGCGGCATGGTGGGAGGCTTGGCAAGCGGCCCGATCTGGCAGCATTACGGCGCCAGCGTATTGTATTCATGCAGTGCAGGTGTGGCATTACTGGGGTTGCTGCTGGTGTGGTGGAAGCTGGGCATGAAACAGCCCCCGGGGTTTTGATTGAGTAAGATCAATCGCTTTGCTTTTTTGCTGAAGCATCCTGTCTTATATCCTTAATATCGCCGATATTCAGTCTTCTTTCCAAAGGGTCTGGATAGCGCTCCGCTGTATTTTGTCTTCTGTCCCCGGTTCTTTTTCTTCTACTTGCTGTTTCCTGTCATCGGTTTTGGGGGAAGCCAGATCAGAACCCGGAGTCTGTGGCGGAATGCGTTGCAACATGCCGATGTCGGCGCCGTGGGCAATCACATATTCCGCAAACAGGATATTTTTTTCAACCGCCTCAAGGTACAGATTTTGTCCGTTAAAATGCTTTTCAACATAACGATAAGCCCCATGTAAGGTTTCATCCATGCGCTTTTTCGCGATTCGATAGAATCCCGGAGTTTTTATCACCAGGTCTTGCGGGGAAGCAAAAATAACTTGCTCATTGCCTTGCGCGTCGCGTTTTATTGCAATACCGCCCAGAACAAACTCAGTGTATAGCCGGCCGTAGCATTTTTCTAGATAACAACGATCCGCCATTTGTGCCAATATGTCTGCCGAAGCCACCAGATTGCCGACAGTCCGGTAAGCAGGGGAGGGCACCAGGATGCGATCTACCGGCACTTCATAGCCGGTGTAATGCACCACTTGCGCTGCCGTTTCCGCCAGATTGCCCAGGCCTACTCCCTGCATATATTTCTTCAATAATTCCGCGCTGCGTGAAACATGAATCGGGGTGAATTCCGCACCTTGCCTGTCATCTTCACTGCCCCGCTTGCGCAGATAACCGCTGTCATGAAACAGCGCCAGCAAAATGCCAAAGATAAATAGTTCCTCGCCCAGTCCCTCGCCACTCTTTTGCGAGCGCTCGTAGCCGTCCATCAGGCGCGCACAGGCCAGTGTTACATCCATAATATGTTGCAAATCGTGATAGCCGGTATCGCACGCCGCATAGCCCCGATGCTCGCCGCGATAAAGCTGGGAAATGTGGTTCATCGCATTCCGCAGGGTGCTGACACGTGCGCTGGGGAAGAGATTGAGAAAAATACTCTCCACCGCGTCACCAACCGAAGCAGGATCGGTCACGTTGACGGCGTTGGCCACATCAAAGTTATTTCGACGAAATTTTACATCATTGTTCTGCATGGCAATATGCTAACACGAAGCTGAATCTGCGTTGTGCTCGAAGTATTGTCTGGGTTTTCAAGAAGAAATATCTTCTTCGCCTGTTAACGATCTTTTAATTTTCCGCAGAGATATTTATCTGTTATGGCGTAGCGTGGCTTAGGCTTATGCCAAGCCGCGCCTGTTGTGGCATAATCGTGCGCTCTAAAAACGAGTATCAGGCAAGCGAAATAACATGAAAGCGCAAACTCTTTACGACAAACTCTGGAATGCACACGTGGTGCGGCAGGAAGCCGACGGCACCGCGTTGATCTATATCGACCGCCATCTGGTGCATGAAGTGACCAGTCCGCAGGCCTTCGAGGGGTTGAAACTGGCTGGGCGCAAGTTGTGGCGCAGCGCTTCGATCCTGGCCGTGGCCGATCATAACGTGCCTACCACAGGACGCGCGCAGGGTATCGCCGATCCGGTCTCGCGTTTGCAGGTGGAGACGCTGGACAGTAATTGCGCCGAATTCGGCGTGAACGAATTCAAGATGTCCGATGTGCGCCAGGGCATCGTCCATGTGATCGGGCCGGAGCAGGGCGCGACCTTGCCGGGCATGACGGTGGTATGCGGCGATTCGCACACCAGCACGCACGGCGCGTTTGCCGCGTTGGCGTTCGGCATCGGCACATCCGAAGTCGAACATGTGATGGCGACACAGTGTTTGCTGATGAAAAAATCCAAAGCCATGCAGGTAGTGGTGGAGGGCGCGTTGCACAAGGGCGTGACCGCCAAGGACATCGCGCTGGCGGTGATCGGCAAGATCGGCACGGCGGGCGGCACCGGCTACTCGATCGAGTTCGCCGGTAGCGCGATACGCGGCCTTTCGATGGAAGGGCGCATGACGGTGTGCAACATGGCGATCGAAGCGGGCGCGCGCGCGGGCATGATCGCGGCGGACTACATCACCATCAACTATCTCAAGGGTCGCCCGTTCGCGCCCCAAGGCGAGTTGTGGGACAAGGCAGTGGCTTACTGGCACACTTTGCATAGCGATGAGGGCGCGCAGTTCGATCAGATGGTCAAGCTGGACGCCGCGCAGATCAAGCCGCAAGTGACCTGGGGCACATCGCCGGAAATGGTGGTGGCGGTGGACGGGTGTGTGCCTGACCCTTTGATGATGAGCGATGCGGTGCAGCGCGAAGGGGCGCAGCGCGCCTTGCAATATATGGGCTTGGCGGCGAACACGCCGATCGTGGAAATCAAGATCGATAAGGTGTTCATCGGCTCTTGCACCAATGCGCGCATCGAAGACATGCGCGCGGCGGCGGCGATCGCCAAGGGCAAACACGTGGCTGCCAATGTGAAGCTGGCGATGGTTGTGCCGGGTTCCGGGCTGGTGAAGAAGCAGGCCGAGGGAGAGGGCTTGGACAAGATTTTTATCGCGGCGGGTTTTGAGTGGCGCGATCCGGGCTGTTCGATGTGCCTGGCGATGAATGACGACAGGCTATCGCCCGGCGAGCGTTGCGCTTCGACTTCCAACCGTAATTTTGAAGGTCGCCAGGGGCAGGGTGGGCGCACGCATCTGGTCAGTCCGGAGATGGCGGCGGCGGCGGCGATTGCCGGACATTTCGTGGATGTGAGCAAATTGTGAAAGGAGTGAGCATGAAGATCATATCGATTCTGTTGATGACGCTGGGTGTGCTTGCAGGGGGCCATGCGTTTGCCGGGGAGAGCGTTCCTGAACGCGCCGGCGATGGGGTCAAGAAAGGCGGCGAAGCTGCTGGGCGGGGTATTGAGAAAGGCGCTGAGGCCGCAGGCCGTGGCCTCAAAAAGGGCGGCGAGGCCGCCATCAAGGGAGTCAAAAAAGCCGGCGAATGGGTGGGCAAGAAGACGCAAAAAGGCGGCGAAAAATCAGAAAAGGCATCCGAGTCAAAATGAACAAATTTACTTTATTGCATGGCTTGGTCGCGCCCCTGGACAGGGCTAACGTCGACACCGATGCGATCATTCCCAAGCAATTCCTGAAGTCGATCAAGCGTTCCGGCTTCGGCCCGAATCTGTTCGATGAATGGCGTTATCTGGATCATGGCGAGCCGGGCAGGGATAATTCCAGGCGTCCGCTGAACCCCGATTTCGTGCTGAACCAGCCGCGCTATCAGGGCGCGCAGATTCTGCTGGCGCGCGAAAATTTCGGCTGCGGCTCGTCGCGCGAACACGCGCCCTGGGCATTGGAAGACTATGGTTTCCGCGCCATCATCGCGACCAGCTTTGCCGACATCTTTTTCAACAACTGTTTCAAGAACGGCCTGTTGCCGATCCGTCTGGCTGCGGAACAAGTGGATGAGTTGTTCAAGGCGGTGGCTGCGAATGTTGGCTACAGGCTGGCGATCGATCTGGAACAGCAAACCATCAGCGCGCCAAATGGCAAAGTGTATGAGTTTGAAGTCGAGGCATTTCGCAAACATTGTTTGTTGAACGGATGGGACGACATCGGTTTGACTTTGCAGCATGTGGATGAGATCAAAGCGTACGAGGAAAAACACCGCGCAGCACAGCCGTGGTTGTTCGCGTAATTAATTTGTAATTTTAACAGGGAATATAAATGAAAATCGCAGTATTGCCGGGTGATGGGATTGGACCGGAGATTGTTGCACAGGCGGCAAAAGTGTTGGAGGCGTTGCGCAGCGACGGCTTGAAGATCGAGATGGAGTATGCGCATATCGGCGGTGCCGGCTACGATGCGGCGGGCGATCCGTTTCCGGCCGCGACTGAAAAGCTGGCGCTCGCAGCCGACGCGATGCTGCTCGGTGCGGTGGGTGGTTATCAGTACGATACGCTGCCCCGGCCCAAGCGCCCGGAGCAAGGCCTGTTGCGCATCCGCAAAGGACTGGGATTGTTTGCCAACCTGCGTCCGGCGATGGTGTATCCCGAACTGGTCAATGCTTCCAGCCTGAAGCCGGAACTGGTGTCGGGGCTGGACATCATGATCTTGCGCGAACTGACCGGTGACATTTATTTCGGCCAGCCGCGCGGCATACGTACGCTGGACAACGGCGAGCGTCAGGGCTTCGACACCATGCTCTACAGCGAGTCGGAGATCCGCCGCGTGGCGCATGTCGGTTTCCGGATTGCGATGAAGCGCGCTGGAAAGAATGGTCAGGGAAAGATGTGTTCTGTAGACAAGGCCAACGTGCTGGACACCAGCATGCTCTGGCGCGAGATCGTGACCGACGTGGCCAAAGAATACCCGCAGGTTGAGTTGTCGCACATGTACGTGGATAACGCAGCGATGCAACTGTTGCGCGCGCCCAAGCAGTTCGATGTGATTTTGACCGGCAATATATTCGGCGACATTTTGTCGGATGAAGCGTCGATGTTGACTGGCTCGATCGGCATGTTGCCTTCCGCTTCGCTGGATGCGAACAACAAGGGTCTGTATGAGCCTTGCCATGGCTCAGCACCGGACATCGCGGGCAAGGACATCGCCAATCCGCTGGCGACGATTTTGTCGGTGGCGATGATGATGCGCTACACCTTTGCGCGCGAAGACATCGCGAAGCGGATCGAGACTGCGGTGCGCAACGTGTTGCAGCAGGGGCTGCGCACTGGCGACATCTTCGAGGCTGGCATGCAGAAGATCGGTACGGCGGCAATGGGCGACGCGGTCGTTGCGGCGTTGTAAGAATTATTTTCAGAGAGAAGGAATCATGAGCAAGCAATACGATGTATGCATATTGGGCGCGACCGGCGCGGTGGGTGAGGCAATGCTTTCGATACTGGAGCAGCGCAAGTTTCCGGTGCGCAATCTTTATCCGCTGGCTTCCAGCCGTTCGGCGGGTTCAACGGTGAATTTTAAAGGAGAAGACCTGACTGTCATCGACGTGGAAGGTTTCGACTTTTCCAAGACCCAGATCGGTTTGTTCTCCGCAGGCGGCAGCGTGTCGGAAAAATATGCGCCGATCGCCGCGGCTGCCGGTTGTGTGGTGATCGACAATACCGCGCACTTCCGCTATGACCGCGACATT
The DNA here is from genome assembly GCA_017880945.1 of Gallionella sp. Classification (GTDB taxonomy): domain Bacteria; phylum Pseudomonadota; class Gammaproteobacteria; order Burkholderiales; family Gallionellaceae; genus Gallionella. The sequence continues at coordinate 7,837 of JADGRM010000038.1, forward strand.
CCGCTGGTGGTGCCGGAAGTGAATCCGCATGCCATCGCGCAATATAAGAATCGCGGCATCATCGCCAATCCGAATTGCTCGACCATCCAGATGCTGGTGGCACTCAAGCCGATCCAGGATGCTGTAGGCATCGCTCGCATCAATGTGGCGACTTATCAGGCGGTGTCCGGTACCGGCAAGGAGGCGATCGACGAACTGGCCGGGCAAACCCGCGCGCTGTTCAATCAGCAAGATGTTAACGTCGAGGTATATCCGAAACGCATCGCTTTTAACGTGCTGCCGCAAATCGATGTGTTCATGGAGAACGGTTACACCAAAGAAGAGATGAAAATGGTGTGGGAAACCCGGAAGATCATGGAAGACGATTCTATTGAGGTCAATCCGACCGCGGTGCGTGTGCCGGTGTTCTATGGGCACTCCGAAGCGGTGCATATCGAGACCCGCAAGAAAATCACCGCTGTCGAGGCACGCGCCTTGCTGGAGAAGGCCCCTGGCGTGGTCGTGATGGACAAACGCGAACCTGGCGGATACCCGACACCAATCGATGCAGCAGGCAACGACGCGACTTATGTCGGGCGTATACGCGATGATATCTCCCACCCTATGGGTCTGAATCTATGGGTGGTGAGCGACAATGTGCGTAAGGGCGCGGCGCTGAATAGCGTGCAGATCGCTGAGATTTTAATTGCGAAATACCTCAATTAAGCCATAATGCGAAGCACATTATGAGCTTGTGCTTATAACTCTTTGATGTTATTTTGTATTGTCAAATAAAAAAGGTGAGGGTGGTCGCGTGCGAAAATCACTACTAAAACTGCTCTGGGCCGTTGCTAGTTTGGCTTTGTCCACGTCTATTTATGCTGTGGGGATGGGCGGGATAAATGTGACTTCTGCTTTGGGGCAACCGCTCAAGGCCGAAATTGAATTAATGATCGTCAACAAGACCGAGAAAGACAGCTTGGTCGCTCGTCTTGCCTCGCCTGAAGTCTATAAGGGTGCCGGGCTGGAATATCCGTATGGCAACAATTTCAAATTTGAGATCCAGAGCCGCGCGAGTGGTGAGTCGTATATCAAGGTAAGCAGTGCGCAACCGATCAACGACCCTTTTGTAAGTCTGATGGTTGAGTTGAGCTGGTCTGCCGGCAAATTGTCGCGCGAATATACTTTCCTGCTCGATCCGGTCGATTACGTACCGGTACAACCCGCACAAGCATCAGTGCAAGCCGTCGCACCAGCGGTACAAACCGCCCCATCAGCCGTGCCGGCAGAAACCGCAGCCACGCCTGTGGAACAGGCCACCCCGTTAACTGCAGCAATTACGCCCGCTGAGCCAGCTCCTGCCGAGGAGCCTACCCCTGTGGAGCAAGCCCCTGCATCGGCAGTTCCCGCCGTGCCGGCAGAAAGCGCTATCCCTGTGGAACGAACTGAGCCGGAAGAATCCGCAGCCAAGCCTGTGGAACAAGCCGCTTCGGTAGCCGCAGTCGAGTCGGAGAATAAGGAATTCCTGGCGGTTCAGCGAGGCGACACCTTGTATGAGATCGCGGCACAAACCAAGCTGGCCGATATGAGTCTGGAACGCATGCTTGTGGCGTTATATCGCGCCAATGCAGATAAGTTTGACGGCAAAAACATGAACCGAATCAGGGCCGGCAAGATTCTGCGATTACCCAGTCAGGACGAGTATGATAGTGTGACTCAGCGTGAATCGGTAAAAGAAATTCATGCCCAGGCAGTTGATTGGAATGCCTACCGACAAAAACTGGCCAGTGCCGCCACAATCAGCACTCAACCACAGGCAACTCAACAAGTCGCTTCCGGAAAAATCACCAGTTCGGTTGCCGATAAGGCTCCGGTCGCCAAGGGTTCCGCCAAGGAGGTGCTGAAGCTATCCAAGGGCGAAGCACCTGGAGACCAGACCGCAACGGGTGCCGGTGGCAAGTCCATGTCTGCTCAGGACAAGAAGAGTGCGGCACAAGAAGATGCGATAGCAAAAGCCAAGGCCGTCAAGGACGGCCAAGAGCGCGCCGCCATGCTGGAAAAGAATTTTCAGGATATGCAACACCTTGCCGAATTGAAGTCTGAGGCTGCGGCACTGGCTCAACCACCAAGCACAGCGGCACCTGCAGTTGCACCTGCGCCCGCCAAACCGACAGCAGCGAGCGCTGCCAAGCCAAAACCCAAAGAGGTCAAACCGGAGCCATCATTAGTGGATCAGATACTCGGAGAGCCACTTTATCTGGCAGGTGTCGGAGTTGCTTTGCTTGTTCTGGGTGGTATGGGTTTAATGATGTATCGGCGTAAAAAAAAACCCTTTAATAAAAGTTTAAGCGATGATTCAGGGGATGTCGGTTCGACTGTTGGCCATATTACCGCGCCGGTTGTTCCTTCTCCGGATACTGGCGATTTCACCCGCTCGACTGTCACACAGGCTGTAGCAACCCAAGAATCGGATCACGTCGATCCTATCAGCGAGGCAGACCTGTTCCTCAATTTTGGCCGTGATGTGCAGGCTGAAGAAATACTTAAAGAGGCACTGCAAAGCACCCCGAATAATCACCAGATCCATCTCAAGTTACTTGGGATTTATGCAAACCGAAAGGATGCAAATTCCTTTTCGACTATTGCGCGTCAGTTGCAGGATTCTGGTGATGAGGATGCATGGCGGCAAGCTGTTGCGATTGGACGCAAGCTGGAACCGGGCAATCCGATGTATGGCGGTGGCTTCCGGTCTATGGAAGATACGGGCAGCGCGACCATGCAGGTAAAAGCTTTCGACGCAACACCTCAAACGGAGGAAACTTCTACGGCACAAGCATCGGGTCTCGATTTTGATTTTGATGTGGGTGCGCCGGCAGCAAAATCTGCTCGATCACCGGAACAGGACTTTTTGGATGATGGCGAAAAGACCATGATTCTGCCGGCTGCCAATCAAAAGGTGACGATGGATTTCGACATTACATCAACAAATCCTGCGATGCTTGATTCGGATGATCTGGTTTTTGATGTGACGGGTAGCCATTCATCCACGCCAGCAGCGCAGACTGAAGCCTACAAACCGGCTGACGATGGTGGCATGGCATTTACGCTGGATTTCCCGATTGAAGATGTCGTAAAACCTGCGCCGGCTGCACCCTCTGCCGGGATCGGTTTTGCTGGCATTAGTTTGAACTTCGACGATGCGGCAGCGGTACCAAGCGAATCGGCAGCAGGAGGCAAAGACGAACAGTGGCAGGATGTCGCCACCAAGCTTGATCTGGCCAAGGCTTATCAGGAAATGGGCGATAATGACGGCGCGCGGGAAATCCTCGAGGAGGTCATGCGCGAGGGCGATGCAGGACAACGCGAAGCCGCGCAAGCTTTGTTCGAACAACTACTCGGCTAACCATGTGATTCGTATAGCCATCTGACTGATGGAACAACTGGTAGGACTACTAGCCATCTGACTAACCCAGCAAAGAACGCTGGGCAAGTCATTGGTTATAGCCATCCCACTAAGCAACCGGAAGACGGTTGCTAAGTGGTTGGTTATAAGTTGGCAAACCCGTTGCATAGCCATTCGGCTAAGTCACCATCCGGAAAGCTTTTAGCCGGGCACCCGAAAGACGGTGACATAAGCCGCTGGTTAACGCCAACCAAGTCATTGGTTAGCTTTGCATAGCCAATCGGCTAAGTCACCAAAAAGAACGGTGACATAAGCCGCTGGTTAGCGTTGCATAGCCATCTGACTAAGTTGGCAAACAACGCCAACTAAGTCATTGGTTAACGGCAGCTCAGTGTTGGGCTGCCGTTTTATTTTGGAGTAAGAATTTGAAATTCCATCCTGCCGCGCAAATTCTGGTCTGGTGCTTGCTGGTTGCGGCCATGCAAGTCTTGACGCTTGGGACATTGCTGGTCGCGGCCGGATTCATTTTTCTGTTGGCGCTGCTGGTATCGGCTCATAAGCTCATGCAGTTGTTGCGCCGCACGCGCTGGATCATGCTGTCGTTATTGCTGATATACGCTTACAGCACACCCGGACAACCGTTGCTGGACGCGCTAGGAGTGTTGAGCCCCAGCCGTGAAGGACTGGGGGACGGCGTGTTACAGCTCACCCGTTTGCTGGCTGCATTAGCCGGACTGGCCATATTGCTGGATCGCCTGCATCGCCAGCAATTGGTTTCAGGGCTTTACACTATCTTGGCACCATTGCGATGGTTGGGTGTGTCGCGCGAGCGTGTTGCGGTGCGTTTGGCATTGACTCTGCATTATGCCGAGGTCGCGATGTTGCGCGAGTCGCATACCTGGCAAGACAACTTGCGCAGTTTGTTTGAACCGCATGACGGGATCAGCAAGCAAATGGAATTGACGTTGTACCGCTTTGCCATCAGTGACGCATTGCTGCTGAGCTTCTCACTGCTGTTGTTGTGGTGGGCACTTCGATGAGAATCGCATTGGGTGTCGAGTATGACGGTCATCCGTTTTGCGGATGGCAGAGCCAAGCGGAAGGGCGGACTGTCCAAGACACGTTGCAATACGCGCTGAGTCAGATCGCCGGGGAGCAGATTTCTGTGATCGCGGCGGGCCGCACCGACACCGGCGTACACGCGCTCGAGCAGGTGGTGCATTTTGACACTCAGGCCGATCGTCCGCTGAGCGCATGGGTGCGTGGCGTGAATGCCTTGCTGCCGGAAAGCATCGCGGTGCTGTGGGCGCATCCGGTGCCTGATGAATTCCATGCGCGCTTTTCCGCGCATGG
>JADGRM010000204.1 GCA_017880945.1 Gallionella sp.
CCGCTCCCGCCGCTGTACTGGCTGTATCTGGCCATCATGCTGCTGGGCTATGCGATTCTGACGCAGGTGGTTAAGACCTGGTTTATTCGCAGGTTTGGCGAATGATGGCGGCGGCGAGTAGAGTGCATTCATCGGGCATGAAATCACAACAAATTACCCGTTGTTTCGTCGGCGGCAAGAATGCTCTTGTACGGCGCCAGCACTGCAGCCACCGTTTGTTCCATTTCAGAGATGGATGTTGCCATGGTTGCCGCCTCATTTCCAATTGCGAATCGTTTGTATCTCTTTGCCGTGATGGCAGATAGTTTGCTCGCGCTCGACAAATTTGTCATAAGACCCGTGCCTGCAGCCCATCGGCAAACTTTGCACGCAAATATTCTTTTGAGGAAATAAACGCGCCTATGTATGGCAACGCACAGAGGCGCATTGCGCGAGCGTTTAGCTTTGGCATTACAGAACGATGTTCTGGAAGGGTGGCGAAAAAACCAAGAGAGGCGAACAAAATGGGTATAGGAACGATACTTCTGGTCATCCTGGTGCTGGCGCTGGTGGGCGTGATTCCAACCTGGCCTCACAGCAGGGAATGGGGTTACGGTCCCAGCGGCGGAGTTGGCTTGATACTGGTGATCGTGTTGATTTTATTCGTGCTGGGCAAGATATAGCCGTTATTTTCCATCGCGCTGAGTGTAGCGCTTACAACAGGAGCAATCGAACATGAACAAAGACCAAGTGAAGGGCGTGGCGAAGGACGTTGTCGGCAAAGTCCAGGAACAAGCGGGCAAGCTGGTTGGAAGCAAGGAACAACAGATCAAGGGGCTGTCAAAACAGATTTCCGGGAAGGTGCAAAAGGGCGTCGGCGACGTCAAGCAATCTGTTGAGGATTTCAACAAGAGCCCGTCGTGAGGCACGTCGCCAATCGGCGATGCAGTCGTGAATGGCGGTCGAAATCCGCGTAAACATGGCGGGGCGGATTTTTGGGGCGTGACTATTGCATGATGTCCGGTTCTGTTGATGCCCCGTAGCCGGGTCAAGGGCGGACCAAAGCCCGGCGTAGCGCACCCTTGACACGGCGGCGGAGCAATATGCGCAAAATGCAACTGATAACTTCGGACCGTGAATAAAGAACATTTAGAAAAACTGGCAGGAGCGGCGAACGTCGAAGAGCTTCGGCGGGCGATAGAAGCATTGTGCCAGCCCTTCGGCAGCCCGAAGAATATCCACCTTCTCCCAAATAGGCGTGTCGAGGAGTATGTGTGCTTCGTGGAGCTCGGCTCGCCGAAGCTCAACTCGTCAATAATTGAGAATTTTGGTGGTATCTACTTTGCCAACGGCGTTACGTTTAGAATTCCATTCAAGCAAGCCAACGACTAGGGTCTAAACAACCCTGGCTGCTTCCCCCATAGGCGGGCGACCCGCCGAATAAAATACCTCGGAAAAAATCTCGACGTGGGAGAGGGAACCCGTTGGAATGAAAACATTTTGGGCATCGGCGCGGTTTTTTGCAATCGCCCTGCTATGCATAGGCGCGCGCATTGCCCATGCCGACGATGTAGACGCGAATTCAGCCGCATCTCTGCGCGCCAAGTACGATGGTTTACAGAATCGGCTCAGCCACAATCAGTTCCAGAGGCCGCTGTATTTGGACTCCAGCGAGACCTCGGATAGCGTGACAGGCGACATTTATGCGCGCATCAATTACCCGTTTGCAACGGTGCGCGCCGCGCTGAACAATCCGGGCGATTGGTGCGACATTCTGATTCTCCACGTCAATACCAAGTACTGCCGCGCTTCGTCGGGCAACCAGGGGGCCGTCCTCAATGTAAGCATCGGCAAGAAATACGACGAGCCGCTGGAGAAGGCCTACCGGGTGGACTTTGCCTATCGCGTTGCCGCCCAAACGGCGAACTACCTGCAGGTGAGGCTGAACGCAGACGTGGGGCCATTCAGCACGCGCGACTACCGCATCGTGCTCGAGGCAGTCCCGGTGGAAACCGGGCGCACATTCATTCACTTTTCGTATTCGTATACCTATGGCCTGGTGGGACGGCTTGCACTGCAGGTCTACCTCGCCACAATCGGGCGGAGCAAGGTGGGATTTGCCGTCGTAGGCACACGATCCGACGGCCAGCCCCTTCACATCGGTGGATTACGCGGCTTGGTGGAACGCAATACCATGCGCTATTACCTCGCCATCGAGGCCTTTCTCGGCGCCGTGTCCGCGCCGCCGCAGGAGCGACTCGAAAAGCGTCTGCGTGAGTGGTTTGCGGCCATCGAGCGCTATCCACGCCAGTTGCATGAAATGGAACAGGGTGAGTATCTCGACATGAAACGCAAGGAGTATTTGCGGCAACAGTCCGAACTCCAACCGCCACCGGCCTGACCGCCGGACTGCAGGGACCAGGCTGAACCAACCCTATTGGTTCCGAAGCATGTTTCTTATCAGTCCACAGGGCGCGCAAGTCCTCAAGCACCCCCGGAGCGTTCGCTCCACAGGTGATCAAGACGTCTCGCGCGAATCAGGGCTTGCTTCTGGCGGACGCGGTGGCGGCCGCGCCCTTGAGCCCGCGAAATATTTCGGTATGTGTGCAAGCGTACTGATTCAGCCGCGCATTGCATATACGGTATGCAGCATTCGTACGTTGAATTCACGCCGTATCCGATTTGGTCGGCGCTAACCAGAAGCGAGGAATTGTCATGAGACATCTGAAACTGATTGCGGCAGCATTGGCGGTGTTCGCATTGAGCGCATGCGTGGGGTTTGTCGTCCCCATCCCCCTGCCCAGTTCGACCACCACGCAAGACACGGATCACAACGAACGCCGCTGACCGAGCGGGGCACACGCGGAACGCAGTACTCAGTTCGCACCGTGAATCATTCTGTGGACGATGTTTTCGAGTTCCGTGCGCTCGTCCTCGACGTCGAAAATATTCTCGCTGACGCGATCGTCACACGTGTCTGCTGCATTGGTCCGCAGCGGGCGCATTGGGTTCTCCAGTTCGCGTTGAAAAACGGCTAGGGGGACCCCTTTTTCGGGGCGTCCGCACTGGCCATCTTCACGTTTTGCTTCCTCAGCTTCTTCGCTCGCTTGGCTATCCCCGCGAGGTGCTTCGTGGTTTTTTGCTTCGTTCGCCTAGTCTTCAGCATCTGAGAGTGACTCAATGGAGCCTCCAGTCTATAAGGTTTTTAATTGCACGTTAGTTTGACCCGTTTTTTTGTTCTTGGCTATCAAAACTGCCGCCGCTTCTATGCGCGGTAAGGCGTATCTGGAGTCCCGCCACTGCAGGGTCCCACCGGCACAATCATGACCTCTCACCATTATCTGCATACCGGCCAACGCACCTGCCATGCCGACGATGGACGCGAGGTTCCGTGCGAAGGTTCCGGCCAGGACGCGTCGTTTGCCGTCGGCACGCCCTGGCCGGAACCGCGATTCGATTTGCGCGATGACGAGGTCATGGATCGGCTGACCGGTCTGATCTGGTGTCGTAGTGCCAATCTCGCGGAATTTCCGCTCACCTGGCAGGAAGCACTGGATTTCGTCGCGACCATGAACCGCGAACGGCGTTTCGGCCAGCGCGATTGGCGCATGCCCAATCGCCGCGAATTGCGCAGTTTGCTCAGTCTGCAAACCAAATTGCCTGCCCTGCCTGAGCGACACCCGTTCATCAATGTGTTCAACGGCTGGTACTGGACCGCGACGACGGCGGCCATCAGCCCGGCGCACGCCTGGTACGTGGCGCTCGATGGCGCGCGCATGTTTTACGGCGGCAAAGATC
>JADGRM010000205.1 GCA_017880945.1 Gallionella sp.
ACGTCGGAAGTCGGTACACGGAAGGCCATACCCGTCAGCTTCTTGTTCAACTCGGGAATCACCACACCAACCGCTTTGGCAGCACCGGTGGACGACGGGATGATGTTTTCCAGGATACCGCGGCCACCGCGCCAGTCTTTGCTGGATGGACCATCAACGGTCTTCTGGGTGGCTGTTGCTGCATGCACCGTGGTCATCAGGCCGCGCTTGATACCCCAGGTGTCGTTCAGCACTTTGGCGACCGGTGCCAATGCGTTCGTCGTGCATGACGCGGCAGAGACGATCTTTTCGCCGGCATATTTGCCGTGGTTCACGCCATACACGAACATCGGTGTGTCGTCCTTGCTTGGCGCGGACTGGATCACCTTCTTGGCACCCGCATCGATATGTGCCTGGCAAGTTTCCTTGGTCAGGAAAAAGCCGGTACATTCAACCACGATATCGACTTTGGCTTCGCCCCATTTCAGTTCGGCCGGGTTTTTGATGGCCGTCAGGCGGATCTTCTTGCCATTGACGATGAGGGTGTTGCCGTCGACAGAAACGTCGCCCTTGAAACGGCCATGCACAGAGTCATGCTTGAGCATATAGGCCAGGTAGTCGGGTTCCAGCAAGTCGTTGATGGCGACAACTTCTATTTCCGGAAAATCCTTAACGGCGGCACGGAATACCATGCGTCCGATGCGACCGAATCCATTGATACCGACACGAATTGCCATTTTTTTCTCCCTTATGTAAAAATTTACAGCACGCTCTTAACAGCCTTCACCACATTGCGGCTTTGGCCGGGACTGCGCCCCTTAACTTTCGCTATGCTCATGTGAGCCTCCGCCGCAACGGCGGTTGCGACCATTAGCCTATAACTTTCTTTACCGTCGCAACCACGTTGTCAGCGGTAAATCCGAAGTGCTTGAACAGTTCCGGTGCCGGTGCGGATTCGCCGAAGCAGTCCATGCCGACGACTGCGCCGTCCAGACCGACATATTTGTACCAGCCGCCGGTCACGCCCGCCTCAACCGCCACGCGCTTGATGCCCTTGGGCAACACGCTGTCCTTGTAGGCCTGGTCCTGCTTGTCGAACACATTGGTGGACGGCATCGAAACGACACGCACATTGATGCCGCCGGCGGCCAACAATTTCTGCGCTTCCATCGCCAGGTTCACTTCAGAACCGGTTGCGATGATCACCGCTTGTGGCTTGCCGCCAGCCGCTTCGGACAACACGTAAGCACCCTTGCGGATGTTGGCGATCTGCGCCGCATCGCGTTTCTGGAACGCCAGGTTCTGGCGGGTGAACACCAGGCTGGTCGGGCCGTCATGGCGCTCGACCGCGGCTATCCATGCGGCGGCAGATTCGACCGTGTCGCACGGACGCCATAGTTCCATGTTGGGGATATAGCGCAGCGTGGCGGTCTGTTCGACCGGCTGGTGAGTCGGGCCGTCTTCGCCCAGACCGATGGAGTCGTGTGTGAACACGTAGATCACGCGCTGTTTCATCAGCGCAGACATGCGAATCGCATTGCGCGCATACTCGGAGAACATCAAAAAGGTGCCGCCGAACGGCAGGAGTCCGCCATGCAGGGCCATGCCGTTCATGATGTGCGACATGCCAAACTCGCGCACGCCGTAGCTGATGTAGTTGCCGGTGCCCTTGCCGCGCAGATGCTTGCAGCCTGTCCAGTTGGTCAGGTTGGATCCGGTCAGGTCGGCCGAACCGCCGAGGAACTCGGGCAGCACCGGAGCCAGGGCGTTGATCGCGTTCTGCGAAGCCTTGCGCGTTGCGATGGTTTCCGCTTTTTCGTTGGTTTTAACCAGCACGTCGGCCGCATGCGCTTTCCAGTTGGCAGGCAGGTCGCCCTTGATGCGGCGTTCGAATTCGGCAGCTTCCTTGGGGAACGCTGCCTTGTATTCGGCGAACTTGTTGTTCCACAGCTTTTCCAGGCCAGCGCCTTTGGTGCGCGCATCCCATGCTTCGTATACATGCTTGGGAATTTCGAAAGGAGGATATTTCCAGCCGATATTCTCGCGTGTCGCGGCCACTTCGGCATCACCCAGCGCAGCGCCATGCACGTCGTGCGTGTCGGCCTTGTTGGGAGAACCCATGCCGATGATAGTCCTGCAGCAGATCAGCGTGGGCTTGTCGGTGACCTTCTTTCCGGCGTTGATCGCCGCATCTACCGCCTCAGGGTCGTGGCCGTTCACTGAAACCACATGCCAACCGTAAGACTCGAAACGCTTGGGCGTGTCGTCGGTGAACCAGCCGTCCACATGACCGTCGATGGAAATGTTGTTGTCATCCCAGAACGCGGTCAGTTTGCCCAGACCCCAGGTACCAGCCAACGCACAGGCTTCGTGCGAGATGCCTTCCATCATGCAGCCGTCACCCATGAACACATAGGTATGGTGATTGACGATCTCGTGACCCGGCTTGTTGAATTCCGCAGCCAGCAGTTTTTCCGCCATCGCCATGCCCACCGCATTGGTGATGCCTTGGCCCAGCGGGCCGCCGGTGGTTTCCACGCCGGGGGTATAACCGTATTCGGGGTGTCCGGGAGTCTTGGAGTGCATCTGGCGGAAACGCTTCAATTCATCCATAGGCAAGTCGTAGCCGGACAAATGCAACAGCGCATAGACCAGCATCGAGCCGTGGCCATTGGACAGGATAAAACGGTCACGATCAGGCCACTTGGGGTTGATGGGGTTATGACGCAGGTGGCGATTCCACAGCACGTCGGCGATTTCTGCCATGCCCATGGGTGCGCCTGGATGACCTGAGTTCGCCTTTTGCACGGCATCAACTGCCAGCATACGGATCGCTCCGGTTATGTCATTGAATTTGGGTGGGGTGAAGTTTCGCGTTGCAGACATTTCCTGTTATCTCCTGAACATCCTTGCGGGATTGGTTATGTGAAGTAAGCCTCTATAAAATCCGTTTTTCGAGCAAAGCGCAACATCGCGCGCTTGCCCACTTCAGGTCTATCCGTCCGATAAGCCTCGTTGCTCGCCACGCTTTCTTGCGCTTCAAACCCGCAAAACGAACTTTATAGAGGCCCGCTGAATTCGTTTGGGCCGGCAATTATGCCGCAGCACCTCGATTAGGGCAACCGCCGCACCAACATGGTTTCTTATTGGGATTCGTCTGTACCGCCCTTTTTGGCGAATTTGATGCCCAATTGCTTGAGTTTGCGATAAAGATGGGTGCGTTCCAGGCCTACCTTGTCGGCTACTCGTGAAACATTGCCGACCTCTTTGCGCAAATGGTAATCGAAGTAGATCGAGTCGAAATGTTCACGCGCTTCGCGCAACGGCAAATCCAGCGGCAGATAAATCTGCAGCATTTGTCCATTGACATCCTGCTCGTCAATATTCAGGGCGACTTTTTGGCTTTGCTCCCCGTCTTGCAGCGATTTGGGCTCATCGTCCTTGAGCGCTTTGGCAATTGTACTCAGCAGCTTTTGCAGTGCAATGGGTTTTTCCAGAAAATCTACCGCCCCGATGCGTGTCGCCTCGACCGCAGTTTCTATCGTGCCGTGGCCCGACATCATCACCACCGGCATGGTCAGCAAATCCTGCTCGACCCATTCCTTGAGCAAAGTTATCCCATCGGTATCCGGCATCCAGATATCGAGCAGCACCAGATCCGGTTCGCGCTCGTTTCGAAAAGCGCGTGCCTGCTCGGCGTTTTCGGCCATGTGTACTTGATAACCCTCATCAAACAGGATCTCCGACAACAATTCGCGGATGCCGATTTCATCATCCACCACCAAAAT
>JADGRM010000206.1 GCA_017880945.1 Gallionella sp.
GCGGCCTGGACATGCCGTTCTGATTCGCTGTCCAGGGCGGAAGTAGCTTCGTCGAGAATCAGGATGGGGGCATTTTTGAGAATGGCGCGTGCGATTGCGATGCGCTGACGCTGGCCTCCGGAAAGTTTTACACCGCGCTCCCCGACCAGCGTGTTCAATCCCTCCGGCATGTCGCGTATAAATTCCATCGCATGGGCGGCTTGTGCGGCGGCAATGATTTCCGTCTCCGGCACTTCGCGCATCTGGCCGTAGGCGATATTGGCGGCAATCGTGTCATTAAACAATACCACTTCCTGACTTACCAGCGCGATGTTGGCACGCAGGCTGGTCAGAGTGAGATCGGCGAGATCATGACCATCCAGCGTGATGTGTCCGCTACTGGGCAAGTAAAAGCGCGGAACCAGATTCGCAAGCGTACTCTTTCCGCTGCCGGATGCGCCAACCAGCGCGACAGCCTGTCCCGCCGGAATTTCCAGGCAGATGTCGCGCAATGCCAGCCGGTCATCCTGCTGGTAGGACAGGCTCACGTGTTCGAAATTGATCCGACCAATGGCGCGTCCTATAGCCACATTGCCAACATTAATTTCACTGGGTGTGTCAAGCAATTCAAATATGCTTTCCGATGCCGCCAGCCCTCGTTGCAAATATTCACTCACTCCAGTCAGGCGCTTGATCGGAGCGGTCAGCATCAGCATGGCTGCAATAAAAGAAAGGAATCCCCCGACAGTTGTTTCATCGTTGCGTGACTGCACAGTGGCAAGATAGACGATGACGGACAATGCTACGGCGGCGATCATCTGCACGATAGGCACATTGGCTGCGGCTGCCATCGTTTGTTTCATGATGTAGCGGCGCACCCAGTTGGTTTTATCGCTAAAACGCTCATTCTCGTATTGCTGCCCGCCAAACAGTTTGACCACTTTGTGCGCGGCAACGCTTTCCTCGATCACTTGGGTGATATCGCCCATCGCGCGTTGCGAACTGCGACTTGCATCACGCAGGCGAGCGTTGATGATTTTCAGGATGTACGCAATGATCGGTAGCATCACCAAACTGAGTAGTGTGAGCTTCCAGTTGAGATAGAACAGCCAGCCGAGCAGTCCGACGATGATGATGGAATCGCGGACCGAAACTGTCACGATGCTGGTGGCTGCTGCGGTCACCTGTGTAACATCGAAAATCAACTTGGAGATGAGATTTCCAGTGGCGTGATCATCATAAAACCGTGTGGGAAGCGTCAGCAGTTTGTGGAACATCTCTTCGCGCAAATCCATCACAACCTTGTTGCCGACCCAACCGATAGCATAAGTTCCAATGAATGAAGCGACACCACGCACGAAAAAAATCACCAAAATGATCAGCGGTGCAAGTTTGATGACGGTGTCATCCTTGTGAACGAAAGTGCCGTCCAGCATGGGCTTCAGCAAAGCCGGCAGCAACGGTTCGGTTGCCGCTGTTATCGCCATACCCAAAATGGATATCGCAAAGGTGCGCCAATAAGGTTTGACGTAGCCGAGAAGGCGTAAATAGAGCTGAGTGCTGGTAAGATTCATGGCGCGCACTTTAGCAGAAAACACTCTATCCAGCTTCTTGCCATATGCAGCACAGTATTACGGCGCAGGAATAGCAACAAGCAAAAGACGGCCGATTTTCATCGAATGTACAAAAATATCTGATACGCTGCTTTGCAGATAAACACGGCGGAGAAATGCAATGGCGATTTACGCGGTAGGCGACGTTCAGGGCTGTCATGCCGAACTGTTGCAGTTGCTCGATCGAATTGGATTCGATCAGGCGACGGACCAGCTCTGGCTGGTCGGCGACCTGGTGAATCGCGGGCCTGGTTCATTGGAAGTGTTGCGGCTGGTCAAATCGCTGGGCGATAGCGCGATCACTGTGCTCGGCAACCACGATCTGCACCTGCTCGCCGTCGCGGAAGGCGTGGCGGAACTGAACCGCAACGACACGCTGGACGAGATACTCGATGCGCCGGATCGCGACGAACTGTTGCACTGGCTGCGCAACCAGCGCCTGCTGCATGCGCAAGGCGGCTTCGTGCTCGTCCACGCCGGGCTGCTGCCGCAATGGAGCGTGGCGCAGGCCCAGAGCCTGGCGCGCGAAGTCGAAGCCGCCTTGCGCGGCGACGACTACGCCACCTTCCTCTCGCGCATGTACGGCAACACACCGCACAACTGGGACGAGAGCCTGTCCGGCTACAAACGCCTGCGCGTCATCGTCAACGCCTTCACCCGGATGCGCATCTGCACGCAAGAGGGCGAGATGGAATTCAGATTCAAAGGCGAAGTGGAGAATATCCCCGCAGGGTACATGCCGTGGTTCGACATCCCCAAGCGCGCCAGCCGCGATGCCACCGTCATCGTCGGCCACTGGTCGGCGCTCGGTCTGCTGCTCAAAAAAAATGTCATCGCCCTCGACACCGGCTGCCTGTGGGGAGGCCCGATGAGTGCGATTAGGCTGGAAGACCGGCAACTCTTCCAGGTGAGCTGCAACAACCCGGTGGCGAAGCATTGGTAATCCTGAGAACCGCAGGTAAGCCACTTGTAGGTCCGGCTAGTTACCCCTTATCAGCTACCACCAATAACCTCTGCATCATCTGCTCCGCCTGCCTTGCATAACCGCCACCGAACAGGTTGGCGTGGTTGAGGATATGGTACAGGTTATACAGGTTGCGGCGCGTGGCGTAGCCCATATCCAGCGGGTACGCGGCGCGATAGGCGGCGTAGAAATCCGCACTGTACCCGCCGAACAGTTCCGTCATAGCGAGGTCAGCTTCACGGTCGCCGTAATAGGCCGCTGGATCGAAGATCGTCGGCGTTCCATCCGCAAGAAAAGCGTGGTTGCCGCTCCACAGGTCGCCATGCAGCAGCGAGGGTTGCGGGGCATAGCCGACGAAGAAGGCAGGCAACGCGTCCAGCAACTTTTCTCCCAAGGTCTGCAACTGGCCGCCGTAGCCGTTTTCCGCCGCAAGCCGCAGTTGAAAACCCAATCGCTGTTCGCGCCAGAACGTCACCCAATCATTCGTCCATTTATTCGGTTGCGGTGTCGTGCCGATGAAGTTGTCTTGCGAAAAACCAAAGCTTTTTCCTTCACAGCGATGCAACGCAGAGAGTTGTTCGCCGAGCAGCTTTGCATCGCCGCGCGAACTCAATTCCAGATATTCCAGTACCAGATAGCTTTGCCTTCCTGCGCTACCGTGCGCGATGGGGCGCGGCACGCGGATCGTGTTCGTTGCGGCGATTGCGTTGAGTCCTTCTGCTTCGGCAGCGAACCCTGTCCTGAGCCCAGTCGAAGGGATCGGCAGATGCTGTGCGTCGTTGAGTTTGAGGAAATAGCGTGAACCGTCTGTTCCTTCTAGGCGATAAGCATCGTTGATGCTGCCGCCGCCGACCGGTGTGGAGTTGCGTAGTGTGAAGGGGCGATGCGTCGCATCGCGGATGGCAGTGGAGATGACATCCCAGTCGATCACAACCTATTCCATTTCGATACGGAAAAATGATTTACTTGTAGGAGCGGGCCATGCCCGCGACAGAGGCGATGTATGGGTCGCGGGCACGAAAAACATTTGTTCGGGCACCCGCATGGCCCGCTCCTACAACGACACTGCGTACCCGAAGTGCTGCTCATACAAGCCTGCCAATTCGTCGCGCGTGTAGCTGTGGTTCTGGCCGCCGCGGTTGGCGATCTTGAGCGAGCCCATCAGCGAGGCGAGGCGTCCGGTGGTTTCCCAGTCCCAACCTTTCTGG
>JADGRM010000207.1 GCA_017880945.1 Gallionella sp.
TGGGCTGCCAGCGGTATTTGGCCTGCCACTGGTAACTGAAGTTGGTGCTGTAAGGCACGCCGTTCTCATCTGCCTTCCCGAACGCGCGTTCAAAAAGCAAGTTGCCGTTCCATTGGAACTTGCCGAATTCGGTCTGGAACAATGGGCCGAGCTTGAATTCCCACGGTGCGTTGGCGCTTAACGGAGCTTCCAGTTCGGTGATGAGTCCGACATCGACCGGGTACTTGCCGGTATCGGTGAGCTGGAATTTGTTTTCCCATTCGGCCAAGTTGGCAACAGTGCTTCCGTTGCGTTCCTGTTTCAAATAGATTTCGGTGAACCAGTATTCTTTTGCGCCGTAACCGAATCCGATGCTGGCACCTTGTGCGCGATTGCCGGCCAGCGGCGAAGTTGCGCCGATCTTGAAGTCTATCTCCCGTTCGCCGTATTCGACAGCGGGGGTATAGACATAATCCGCAGCGCCGGCGAAAACATTCTGGGCACATACGATTCCGGTGAGCAGGACGCTCATGGAAACAGACAAAGATTTTTTCATGGGCAGGTTATTTTAATATCGTTATTTTTTATTGGGGCTTGACGCGGACGGGCAACCCATTTCATGCCGATAAAGATGGCGACCAGCGCGGTGAGATAAAAAACGATCTGCATCCCTGCAGGGCGGGAGTCGTAACCAACCAGGCTATGCAACAACATGCCGGGCAGTCCATTTTCCGGCAGCACCGCCGAAGTGTCCCACAGCGGTGCGGCGAGGCTGGGCAGTAGATCGGCCTGGATCAAAAAATGCGCGGCCTGCGAAGCCATTCCGGCCGCCAGCAGTAATACCAAAATACCGGTCGCGGCAAAGAACCAGCGCATCGGCACGCGCAGCAGTCCGGCATAAAGCGTGTAGCCGACGGTGATGCCTGCCAGCATGCCAACCATGCCGCCGAGCAGCATCGAAGATTGCCCGCCGTCGTTCGAGGCGGCGATCCCATAGAGGAACAGCACAGTTTCCGATCCTTCCCTGAGTACCGCGAGACCGACGATGACCAAAAGTATTGAACACTCGCTGCTCCCGTCGGTGATATTTCTTCCTGCAGATTTTGCGCTGGCCGCGAGCGCAGCGCCGTGCGACGACATCCAGATGTTGTGCCAGGCCAGCATCAGCACCGCGATGCCGAGTACGATGGCGTTGAAAATTTCCTGGCCTACGCCGCTGGCCAGCGATCCGATCACATCGGTAAATGCGGCAACCAGGCCGGAACCGGCCAAGCCGGCCAGCACTCCGGCGCTCAGCCAGCGTTTGCTGTTGGGTACACTGCGCGTTGCGGCAGCGAGTATCCCGATGATGAGGGATGCTTCCAATACTTCCCGAAAAACGATGATGGCGGTTCCGAACATGGTACTTCTCCTATTGGGCGATGATGACGCCTTGGGCGGTGGCTTCGTGAAACTCACCGGTGAACGTGTAGCGTCCCGGGACGAGGGGACCGATGTAAATCGTGGCGGTGCTGTGTCCGGCAATCGTCTTTTCGCGGTTAAGCGGATGGCTGTCGAACTCCTCCGGCGTGGCATCCTGGTTTTCGACCGTGAGCTTGATCTTCGTGACGGACGGGATCGTGAGTTCGACAGGCTGGAAGCGGTGATCATTGATGATCAGCTTGTATTCGATATCTGCCGCGTGCGTGACAAGCGGGAATAACAGAGTGAAAAAAAACAATATTCGCATGGCTGTTTCCTGGTGATTTATGCGAATGATAATCGTTCTCATTTGCATTTGCAACAGGTTTCTGGCATGATGATTTTCGTAACATATGGAAGGTAACGGTATGCACCAGCCTAAACATCTCAAGAATGCCGGTCTGAAATCCACCTTGCCGCGGCTTAAGGTGCTCGAGCTTCTCGAAAACGTTGAAGGTCTGCACCTGACTGCAGAGGCGATCTACCGGAAACTGCTTGAGGCGGGAGAAGAGATCGGGCTGGCCACCGTATATCGCGCCCTTACCCAGTTCGAGGCTGCGGGACTTGTCACCCGGCATCACTTCGAGGGGGGGCATGCTGTGTTCGAACTGGAGCGGGGCCTGCATCATGACCATATCGTTTGTGTGCATTGCGGGCGAGTCGAGGAATTCTTCGACAAGGTCATCGAAAAGCGGCAAAGTGCAATCGCCGAGAAACACGGCTTCACGCTGCGCGACCATAGCATGACGCTTTATGGCGAGTGCAACGGGCCGGACTGCCAGGGCGGAAAAAAAGCAAAGGCTAATGTCTAGTTAACGATGCGCTCATTGTCCGTTTCCCTGTTGATGCTCGTCGCCACAACCGGCTATGCGCAGACGCTGCCGTATCACCAGCTGAACATCGTGTTACATCCGGAATTGACCAATCTTGCCAAGGGGGTGTGGCCGGTAACCGGCTCGCCACTAAGTAGAGCGGTCAAACAGGAAGACGGCAATACAGTGGATGTGCCGCGCGAAAAAATTTCTGATGCGCACACCGCCCGAACTATCAACAATTGATACGCCCAGCTTGCCTGCTTTAGGCAACTCAATACCGCCTTCGGTCTCCAACTGGTAATCGGCAATGCCGGGATAATTGCCGAAGTCGTTGCCGTTGATCATCACAGCGCTCTGGTCGCCGCCCAGCCGCAGGTTGACGCGTTCCGGAATGCCGTCGCCGTATATGACATGCACCATCCCCGCCAGCACCACTATCCGCGATTGGGGATGCGCTTTCAGGTAGCGCGCCGCGGTGTCCGCCATGGATTCGTCCCATAACAGCACGCCCTCGACAAAAGTCGCGAAGTCGTTACCGGTCGGATGGGAATTGAAAATCAGCCTCAAACGCTGCAGGTAATGTTCGTTGGCGGGTTGAATCTCTTTCGGGGTTTTTGCCAGCTCGAGAGGGTTAAGGCTTTTCATGCCTCCCCTGAAAACTTTCGTCTGACACATTCAGCGCCAGCACCGGGATATGCTTTTTCCGGGCAAATGCAAAGATCGGTTGCATCAAACGGTAATCCAATTGTCAGCGTTAGAAGTATTCGGTTTTCCGCAACATTTCTCTATCGTCGATGCGCCCCGCGATGTAATCGTCCAGATATTGCTGAAAGGGCTGTTGAAAATATTCGACACCGATGGGGAGATCGGGGTAACGCGCATACAGGCTTTGAATGATGCGTAATTGGTTCTGGTAGTGCTCCAGCCTATCGTGAACCTAGCCGATGAAAATCGCACGCTTTTCAGCGAGAAGGCCGGTAACCTCGTCTAGTTGCAGATGATTATCGAGATCAACAGTCCTTAATTAGACGCCTGGATTCGATTCTGCAGCCGACAGCTGCAAATCGGCATGATCATGTCCATAAGAACTGCATGAAGCGCAGCAGGCAGCCAATGCCAAAATTACGGTGAGATGTAGTTTCATGGTAGTCATTCCTGCACAGATACTTAAAGGTTTGCCTTGATCGGCGTGCTGTTAAACTGTTTGAGCAATTCGATTTGAGCGCATTTCCGGGAGGCGCGGCGCGGATTCTTGTGCCGGTAATGACCATTGCTATCCATGTCCCATGCCTGGCAATTGTCCTGAAGGTAAATCTTTAATCCCTCGTCGATCACGCGCTTCTTAAGTTTTTTATCGAGTACCGGAAAACACACCTCGATGCGGCGGAAGAAGTTTCTGTCCATCCAATCCGCACTGGCGAGATATACATTGTGCTTCAAATTATTGCGGAAATAAAAGATACGTGTGTGTTCGAGAAAACGCCCGATCACCGAGCGCACCCGGATG